>JAFAFN010000413.1 GCA_023423475.1 Actinomycetes bacterium
CGCTCGGCCTGCGGGTCGCCACGCTGCGGGGTGGGCTCGAAGGGCACCCACCCGATGCCGGCGAAGTGCACCTCGGGCCAGGCGTGTGCGTGGCGGCCGCGCACGACGAACTCGACGTCGCCGTTCGCCCCGACGGTCTGGTCGCCGGGGGTGAAGCCGACGGCGACACGGCTGGGCAGCCCGAGGGATCTGGCGAGCAGGGCGAAGGCGGACGAGAACTGCTGGCAGAACCCCCGACGGTCCTCGAGGAACGCGACCAGCGGATCGGCCTCGCCGGAGTAGTCGACCTGCTCGTCGTAGGCGAACTCGCTGCGGAACCAGTCCTGCAGCGCCAGCATCTGGGCCATCGTGCCGTCCGCGCCGTCGACGACCGCATCGAGCGTCGAGCGCACGTCGTCGTCGAGCTCCGGGGCGACCAGGTGGATGGGGTCGACGTCGTGGTCGCCGTCGGAGTCGGTGACTCCGGCGAAGTCGGGGACCTGCGACTGCAGCGAGTAGATGAGCGCGCCTGCATCTGCGCCTTCCCCGAGGATGATCGACGAGGACTCGGTGTTGTAGCTGACGGGCTCGTCGGACTCGATGCGCTCCGGTGCGTAGGCGCCCGGCAGCCACTCGCTGACCAGTCCCGCGATCTCGATGTCCTGCGCCAGCGGAGTCGTCGGGACCTCTGGGGAGAGGCTGCGGGGGAGTGGGCCATCGGTCTTGTCGTAGGTGCCGTGCGAGACCCAGATGTCGCCCTGGGGACGGAACTCCTCGAGTGCGGTGAGCCGCCAGTAGGTCGGCTCGGCGGCGCGCACCCGGAACATGATCTGGTCGCTGCGCTCGTCGAGCAGCGACCGGATGCTCACGAACGGGCTCACGACGGTGCGTGGCCCTCCGCCCTTGCCGAGGTCGCGGAGGTTGACCACGGGTTCGGTGCCCGCGGGTAACCACGGTCCGGCGATCGCACCGATGACGAGCGCGAGCACGGCGAGCGATGCCGCGCCGAGCACGACCGACCTCGTGCCGCGGCGGTCGTCGCCGGGCACCCATCGCTGCTCGCTCGCCACCAGGGCTCTTTGGGTGATGGCGTAGGTCGCGAGGCCGGCGCCGAAGAGCAGCGCGGCCAGCCAGCGGCCGCTCTCCCGAGCGAGGATGCCCGTCGCGACGAACACCGCGGCGTAGGGCACGGCGGCCTGCACCGCACCGCAGAAGCGGAACGCAGCGGTGTCGCCGAAGAGGGCGAGCACCCACAGCGCGGCGGCGACCACCACCAGGAACCCGTCGCTCGGAGTGACGGGGGCGACCAGGTCGGGCATCTCGGCGAACGCGGACGAGATCTCGGTGCGCAGCGCATCGACGGTCGTAGGTCCCGGAACGACCCCCAGCACCTGGGTGCCGCCGGCGAACCACAACGGGAGTGCGACGGCCCCGACCGCCAGGTGCAGGGCGCACGCCGGGGCGACGCGGAGACCGCTGCGGCGCAGCACGAGCGCGAGCGCCCACGCGGCGATCGCCACCGGGATCAGTCGACCGAGGAACGACCAGCCGATGAACAGGCGGGTGAGCGATGCGGTGGCCCCGAGGGCGAGGGCCAGCAGGCCGAGCTCGGCCCCGACGAGCGACCGGCGAGCGGCCGGGCCGAGCGGCGTCATCGCCTCGCTGCCTCGGTCGCGGCGAGTGTCCGGTGCCAGGACTCGGTCAGTCCGACCGTCCCGTCGAACCGGACGATCGAGCTGGCCCGACCGAGTGCGGCGTCGGGCGACGACGTCGTGTCGACGACGACGGCGCCGTCCACGTCCCGGCGGAACTCGGCGACGGCCGCCGCGGCCGGTCCGCGGACGGCGCCGACGCAGATCACCGGCCGTCCGAGCTGCGAGCGGCGCAGGTGCTCCAGCGTGGCGACCAGCTGGTCGCCACGGTGGATGACCGGGTCGGTCTCGAGCACGGCGAGGCGGTCCATGAGCTCGTCCAGGTCGGACGAGGCGGCGACGAACCCGGAGTCGGCGCCGGTGGTGGTCACCAGGCGGACGAGTTCGTCCTGGTGCGCTGCGAGCTCGACCACGCTCGCCGCGGCGGACACCGCGCGTTCGAAGGAGCGGTCGTCGTGTGCGTCGGTGCGGACATCGACCACCACGGTCGTGCGTCGTTGCCAGGGGACGTCGAACTGCCGCACCACGGGCGTGCCCAGGCGAGCGGTGCTCGGCCAGTGGATGCGCCGGATGTCGTCGCCCTGCACGTACTCGCGCAGCGCCGCGAACTCCTCGTCGACCGTGCTGGAAGAGGTCAGCGATCTGGAGCCGTGCTCCGGTTCCTCTCCGACGGTCGGTGCCAACGCCAGCAGCGGCCAGGTCCGAGGGAGGACCATCACCGCAGCGGTCTCGCCGGCGTCGGTGCGACGAACGACGAGCCCGAAGGGGTCCTCGGCCACGATCGTCATCGGTCCGACCCGCTGCACTCCTCGGCGCGACGTCGGCAGCGCGTACCGGGCGGTCGATGTCGCACCGGCTCGGACCGGTGCCACCGCGAGCCGGGCGTGTCCGAAGCCTGCGACACGATCGGAGAGCACCACGACGGGCGAGGTGCGTCGGCCGTGGTTCGCGACCGAGATGTGGATCTCGCAGCTCTCGCCGACGCGGACCCGTGCCGGGCGTGCGCTGCGGTGCAGCGCCAGCTCGACCCGGCGCAG
>JAFAFN010000440.1 GCA_023423475.1 Actinomycetes bacterium
ACGAGGGCGCGGTGAGCACCGCCACCGGCTACCACATCTGCCTCGACTCGCTCGCGGAGCTGCTCGACACCGGCGCCACCACCGCGCACATCATCGACGTCGACCCGACCCCGCTCGAGGCCACCTACCGGGCGTCGATGCTCGACCGCTCCGACTGAACACCGAACCGGCGCGAGGTGCGTACGCTCGTCGCCGTGGCGGACACCGAGGGGAACAACCGGCGACTGCTCCGGGCACGCGACGCGATGGACCGGGACTTCGCTCTGCCCTTGGACGTGCCGTCCCTCGCGTCGATCGCCTGCATCTCCGAGGCGAACTTCATCCGATCCTTCAAGGCGACCTTCGGCGAGACACCCCACCGGTACCTGCAGCGTCGGCGCATCGAGCGGGCGATGTACCTGCTGCGCACCACCGAGCTGACCGTCACCGACGTGTGCATGCAGTGCGGCTTCTCGAGCCTCGGCACGTTCTCACGCACCTTCAGCGACATCGTGGGCGAGTCGCCGTCGGAGTTCCGGGGGCGCGGTTCGATCCCACCGCAGGTGCCGGGCTGCTTCGTCCGGGCGTGGACGCGACCGAGCAGTTTCGGAGAAGCAGCACCGCCGGCCCCACCCGTACCGTGACCTCCATGTTCAACAGCATCTCCCGTTCACAACTGTTCGTCCTCGACCAGGACCAGGCCAAGGAGTTCTACGTCGACACCCTCGGCATGGAGTGCTCCGCCGACATGGACCTGGGCTTCATGCGCTGGCTGACCGTCGCCGTGCCCGGCGATCCGGGCCGCGAGATCCTGCTCGAGCGGCCCGGCCCCCCGGTGATGGACGACGCCACCGCGGCGACCGCCCGCGAGCTCGTCGCCAAGGGCGCGATGGCCGGCTCGATCTTCCTCACCACCGACGACGCGCAGGCCGCGTTCGAGACGCTGCGCGACCGCGGTGTCGAGATCACCGATGAGCCGACCGAGCGCCCCTACGGGATCGACTTCGGCATCCGCGATCCGTTCGGCAACGCCATCCGCATCGGCCAGATGTTCGACACCGGCGTCGAGTGGTGAGCGCCGCCGGCGACGGCGCCGCGGCGACGTTCACGACCACGATCTTCCAGGACGGCAACAACACCGGGATCGAGGTGCCGCCCGAGGTCATCGAGCAGCTCGGCGCGGGTCGCCGGCCCCCGGTGAGGGTCGATCTGTCGGGGTTCGAGTTCCGCACGACGGTCGGTGTGATGGGCGGACGGCACCTGGTCCCGGTGAGCAAGGCCGTCCGAGAAGCGTCGGGTGTCGCCGGCGGCGACGAGGTGAGCGTCACCCTCACCGTCGACACCTCGCCCCGAGAGGTCGACGTGCCCGAGGACCTCGTCGCAGCGCTCGCTGCCGAGCCGGCCGCCGCCGCCTTCTTCGGTGGCCTGTCGAACAGCCTGCAGCGCTACCACGTGGGGCAGGTCACCGACGCGAAGACCGACGCCACCCGGCAGCGGCGCATCGCCAAGGCGGTGCAGCTCTTCCTGGACGGCAAGCAGCGCTGAGGTCGGTCGTTCCCGCCTCCCGAGGACCGTGTCGAGATTTTTCTGGAATCGTGTGTCGATCCGACCCGACCCGTTCGTGGAGATGGTGTCGGAACACTCCGACGACCGCCCACTCTCAGGAGGCAACAACATGGCGCAGTACCTGCTCTCGGTCTGGCACGACGAGGACTACGAGCTCGACTTCTCCGGTGAGGAGATGGAGCGCATCGGCGCCCAGGTCGGCGCCTTCAACGAGGAGCTCACCTCGACGGGCACCTGGGTCTTCGGCGGCGGGCTGATGCCCGGTTCCTCGGCGACGTCGGTCAGGGTCACCGATGGCGACGTGTCGATGACGGACGGGCCGTACGCGGAGTCGAAGGAGATCATGGGCGGCTTCTGGATCATCGAGGCCCCCGACTTCGACACCGCCCTCGACTGGGCTCGGAAGGGATCGGCGGCGTGCGAGGGTCCCGTCGAGCTGCGCCCGTTCCAGGGCGAGGGCGACGCCCCCGACGCGTGACCGAGGCCGCGACCCAGTCCGACCTCGCGGCGGTCTACCGCCGCGAGGTCGGACGCTGCACCGCCACGCTCATCCGGGTGCTCGGCGACATCGACCTCGCCGAGGACGCGGTGGCCGAGGCGTTCGCCATCGCGACCGAGCGGTGGGCGCGGGACGGCATCCCCCCGAACCCCGGCGGATGGATCACGACGACCGCCCGGAACCGGGCGATCGACCGACTCCGGCGTGAGGCCCGTCGCGACGACAAGCACCGTGCGGCCCACCGCCTGCACGGCGACGGTGACGACATGGACGACGAGCTCCCCCTCCCCGACCTCGACGACCTCGTCGACGTGGTGGTCGACGACCAGCTGCGGCTGATGTTCCTGTGCTGCCACCCGGCGCTGGGACCCGACGCCAGGGTGGCGCTGACGCTCCGGCTGCTCGGCGGCCTCGACACCCCCGAGATCGCGAGGGCGTTCCTGGCGCCGGAGGCGACGATGGCCCAACGCATCGTCAGGGCGAAGCGCAAGCTGCGCGACAACCACGCCGGTTACCGGATCCCCAGAGCAGCGGAGCTGCCCGATCGGGTTCCGGTGGTGCTCGCCGCGATCTCGTTGATCTACACCGAGGGGCACACCGCGACCACCGGCGACGAGCTGGGGCGTCCGCCGCTCGCGGACGAGGCGATCCGACTCGGGCGGGTGCTCGTCGAGCTGATGCCGGACGAGCCCGAGGCGGTCGGCCTGCTGGCGCTGATGCTGCTCACCGAGGCCCGACGACCGGCACGGCTGGACGACGACGGACGGCTCGTCGGCCTCGACGAGCAGGACCGCGCCCGCTGGGATCCGAGCCTCGTGGCCGAGGGGCACGATCTGGTGCGTGCCTGCCTGCGGCGCAACCGGCCGGGGTCGTTCCAGATCCAGGCGGCGATCGCCGCGGTGCACGCGGATGCACCCACCTCCGGCGACACGGACTGGTCCCAGATCGTCGCGCTGTACGACCAGCTCGCGGCCATCCGGCCCGATGCGGTCGTGGCGACCAACCGGGCCGTCGCCGTCGCCGAGTGGCAGGGGGCCGCGGCAGGGCTCGCGGCCCTCGACGAGCTCGGCGACGACGCTCCGACGAACTACCCGCCGTATCTGGCCACCAGTGCCGAGCTGTTGCGACGGGTCGGCCGCCACGACGAGGCCGCACTCGCCTACGACCGTGCGGTCGCCGCGACCACGAACCCCGTCGAACGGCGATTCCTCGAGGCGCGGCGACAGGCGCTGACCCCGGGCCACGACGAGGCCGACCGGTAGGCTCGTCCCCCTCCATGGGCCGATCCGACGACACCGCGGCGATGCCGCGTCCGAGCGTCGTGCCACCGCAGCTGATGGTCGTGGGCGCCATCGTCTCGGTGCAGGTGGGTGCCGCGATCGGCCGCTCGCTCTTCGACGAGATGGGCGCCACCGGCGTCACCTTCCTCCGGGTGTTCCTGGCGGCGGTCGTACTCGTCGTCGCGGTCCGGCCGAACGTGCGGAGCTGGGACCGACGGGCGTGGACCGCCGCGGTCGCGCTCGGCACGGCGCTGGGCTGCATGAACCTCGTCTTCTACCTGTCGTTGCGCACGGTGCCGTTGGGGGTGGCCGTCACCGTCGAGTTCCTCGGGCCCCTGCTGCTCGCGTTGGTCCAGACACGTCGGGTGGTCGACCTGTGCTGGGCGCTGCTCGCCGCGGGTGGCGTCGCGCTGCTGGGTCTGAACTCCTCGGGCGCGATCCCGTTGTCGGGACTCGCGCTCGCCGGTCTCGCCGGCCTCTTCTGGGCGGCGTACATCGTCGCCAGCTCCCGACTCGGCCAGGTGCTGCCCGGCGCGAGCGGACTGGCGGTGTCCCTCACCGCCGCGTCGCTGATCGTCGCACCCTTCGGCGCGTCCGAGGCCGCCACGGTGTTCGAGCGACCCGAGCTGCTGATCCCCGCCGCCGCGGTCGCGCTGCTGTCGAGCCTGATCCCCTACGGGCTCGAGCTCGAAGCGCTGCGGACCATCCCCACCCGCGTGTTCGGTGTGTTGATGAGCCTCGAGCCCGCCGCGGCGGCCGCCGCTGGCTGGGTGATCCTCGGCCAGGACCTCGGCCGTCGTGAGGTGGTCGCGCTGGTGCTGGTCAGCGCGGCGAGCGTCGGCATCACGCTGGGTCGGCGAGAGGACGCCGTGCCCGTGCAGCCGCTCGAATGACCCTCGAGCCTCAGCCCTCGGCCTTGACGTACGCGACGATCGCGTTGGCGTGCCCGTGGCCCATGCCGTACTCGGACTTGAGCCAGTCGACCTTCTCCTTGTGGCCCTGCAACGGGCTGGCGCGGACCAGCTCGAGCCACTCGTCGATCGGTCGCCCGTAGTTCTTCTCGATCGACGGGAAGTAGGACGCGGGGCCCTTGACCTTCGGTGCCGGAGCGTCGCTCACCGGGGGCACAACGTCCAGATGTCGAGGTCCAACAGGACGCCCGGGGCGTACTTGCCGTCCTCGCCACGCAGGGTCATCGAGGTGTCGCGGCCCTTGGTGGCGACGAGACGCAGGCGCAGCGCACCGACGCCGGGAGCCGACGTCTCGGCGGTGTCGAGCACCTCGGACCATGCGTAGACGGTGTCGCCGGCGAACGCCGGGCTGGTGTGCGCGCCCGAGTTGATCGCGGCGATCAGCTGGGCGTTCGCGAGGCCGTTGAACGACAACGCCCTGGCCAGCGAGATGATGTGTCCGCCGTAGATCAAGCGGCGACCGTCGTCGCGGGCCTCGACGTTGAAGTGCACCTTGGCGGTGTTCTGCCAGAGGCGGGTCGCGAGCATGTGCTCGGACTCCTCGAGGGTCACGCCGTCGACGTGGTCGATCTTCTCTCCCACCGCGTAGTCGCCCCAGCGGTACGGCGACACGGCGAGTGCGTCGTCGTAGTTCGTGAAGTCGAGGCCGTCGGGGATGATGAGGTCGGCCGCCGCGACGTGGTCCGCCAGGTCGGGCACGACGGTCTCGGGCGCGGGGGCGTCGACGTCGGACTTGCGGACCATGACCCACCGGGCCCAGTCGATCGCGACCTCGTCGCGCTGGTTCAACGCGGTCGAACGCACGTAGACGACGCCGGTCTTGCCGTTGGAGTTCTCCTTCAGCCCGATGACCTCGGAGACGGCACGCAGCGTGTCGCCCGGATGCACGGGACGGTGGAAGCGGCACTCGGCGTAGCCCAGGTTGGCCACCGCGTTCAGCGAGATGTCCGGCACCGTCTTGCCGAAGGCGATGTGGAAGCCGATCAGCTCTTCGACAGGCGCCGGGACCAGGCCGGATGCAGCGGCGAACTCGTCCGAGGACGGGAGCGCGAAGCGCGTCGGGTACAGCGAGCCGTAGAGGGCCCGGTCACCGACGGTCACCGTCCTGGGTGT
>JAFAFN010000455.1 GCA_023423475.1 Actinomycetes bacterium
CTCAACGACAAGATGCTCTTCGGTGCGCAGGTCGGTGCGCTCGGCGAAGCGCTCGCGGATGGCGGTGTGCGCCGGGCCGTGGTGGCCAACGCGGATCGCGGCGAGGACTCCGACGACGTCGAGTTCCGACGCGAGGCGAGCCTCGGCCTGATCGACCGCTCCGGTCTGGTCCAGCGGGGCAGGGTCGGCCGCACCCTGCTCGAGGCCGACTCGGCGTCGCCGTTCGGCACCCGGTACGACATCGACGAGGTCACCGACTCCTTCAAGGAGTTCTGGCGACCGAACTCGGTCGTGCTCGTCGAGGCCTCGGACCTGGCTCGCTACGAGGGCGCGATCCCGTTGATGCTCGAGGCACAGCGCGAACGTCTCAAGGCCCAGGCCATCGAACGGTCCGACGAGCTGTTGGGGCGGCTGCTCGAGTCGGTCGACCTGGAGCGGGACGCCGTGGTGGTCGTCGCTCCCTACGCGACGGGGGAGTCCACGGCGCTGACCGTGGTCGGGGTGCACGCGCCAGAGGTCGAGCCCGGCCTGTTGTCCTCGGGAACGACCCGGCGCGCCGGTTTCGTGCAGACCGTCGACCTCGCGCCGTCGATCCTGTCCCTCGTCGGCGTCGACCCGCCCTCGTCCATGGAGGGCACCCTCATGGAGCGCAAGGGCAGCGGCGGCTCGGAGCTGTCCGAGCGCAGCCACTTCCTCGTCGAGGCCGACCTGGCAGCGAAGTTCCGCGACAACGTGCTGGGACTCGCGTCGACGTTGTTCGTGCTCGTGCAGCTGGTGCTGTGGGGCCTGGCGCTCGCCGTGTTCGCCAGGCGCAGGGAAGGGCTCCGCACCTTCGCCGAGATCGCTGCACTGGGCGTGCTGGTGTACCTGCCCATGACCTACGCCGCCGGCGCGCTGCCGTTCCACCAGTGGGGCACCGGCGCCTGGTGGGCCTTCGTGGTCAGCGGCTCCGCCGTCGTGTCGACGGCGATCTACCTGCTGACCCGTCGTCACCTCGTCGACCCGCTCATCGCGACGCTGGGACTGATCGTGGCGTTCCTGAGCATCGACATCGTCATCGGCGGCCCACTGCAGTTCAACACCGTGTTCGGGTACACCCCGACCGTCGCCGGCCGGTTCAACGGCATGGGCAACCCGGCGTTCTCGATGTTCACCGCGTCGGTGATCATCCTCTCGGCGTTGATCGCCCACCGGGTCAAGGGTCGTCGAGGAGCGTGGTGCGCGGTCGCGCTGCTGGCCTGGGCGGTGGTGCTGGACGGCTCACCGTTCTGGGGCGCCGACGTCGGCGGAGCGTTGGCGCTCGTGCCCTCGGCCGGCGTGACGGCGTGGATGCTCCTCGGCATCCGGATCAAGCTGCGCACCGCGCTGCTCTGGGCGGTCGGCACGGTCGCGGTGGTCGTCACCTTCGGCATCATCGACATGAACCGTCCGGCTGCGCAGCGGTCGCACCTCGGCCGGCTCTTCGCCGACATCGGGGACAACGGCTTCGAGGCATTCCAGACCGTCGTGCTGCGCAAGCTCGACGCCAACCTGTCGGTCCTGACGAGCTCCGTGTGGACGCTCATGCTGCCGGTCGTCTTCGCCTTCGTCGGCATCATGTTCTGGTGGGCGCCGTGGCGTCTGCGTCAGATCGAGCGGCGCATCCCCGAGGAGCGAGCGGCGCTGGCGGGACTGCTCACCGCGATGGTGCTCGGCTTCGCCCTCAACGACTCGGGTATCTCGGTGCCCGGCATGATGCTCGGCGTGGCGAACGCGTCGCTGGTCCACCTGCTGTTGCGGGTCGACGCGCTCGGCGACACGGGTGACGTCGACGAGGCGGGCGACCCGCCCGACGCGGACGCCGTGGACGTCGATCAGGAGCCGATGCTGCAGTCCTGACGCAGGAACAGCACCTGCCCGTCGCCCACGTCGGGGACCGGGTCGAAGCCCTCCTGCTCGAGTCCGTCGGCGAGGCCGTCGAACGCAGCGAAGCGCTCGCTCGAGATCGTGACGACGGCGCAGACCGACGGGTCCGCGGCATCTCGGAGCAGGCTGTCCTCGGTGTAGCGCTCCTGTTGGCGGCGCAGCATCGAGGGGTCGACGAGGTCGTCGGTGGTCCGCAACCCTGCGCGCCACACCACGCCGGGTTCGTCGCTGAGGATCACGGCGCCCTCGGGCAGCCGCTGCAGGTGCGCCATGAGCTCTCCCTCGGTGCCGGAGTACTCCGCGGGGGCGAGCAGCCCGTCGAGCTGGACCACGACCATCGGCACCGCCAGCACGGCGGCCACCAGGGTCACCTTCCAGGGTGGGCGGTAGAGCCCGATGAGCAGCACCAGCGGTGCGGCCATCGCGGCGACGTGGGGTCGCCAGAGCGGGCTGACCACGACGACGAGCCAGAGGGCGCTGACGACGGCCCATGACGTGACGAGCAGCCGGTCCGACGGCGCCCACTCCTCGGACGCCCACGAGCGCCGGCTCCACCACGAGGCGTCGGTGTCGTCCGTGGTCGTCGCCGCGCGACCAGGGCCACGTAGCGCGACGACCCCGGCGACGAGCGCCACGAGACCGAAGAACAGCACCGCGAGGTCGCGGTCCCACAGCGTCGAGATGAGCTTGCGGGCGTTGGCCACGATGTCGCGCTCCGATGCGGCATCGGTGCGGTAGCGGACCGACTGGTCCCAGACCTCGGTCATGCCGAGCGGGATGCTGACGACGAGGAAGACCGCACCCGCAGATGCGGCGGCGACGACGCCCCGCAGCAGCGAGGTGACCGGCGAGCGTCGTGTCCGCAGGTCGGCGAGCAGGGGAGCGAGCAGCACCAGCGCGACGGGCGCGAGCACCGGCGCCTCCATCGCCTTGGTGGACAACGTCGCGCCCACGCACAGCCCGATGAGGACCGCGCCCCACGTCGAGGGCCGCGTGCGGTAGCGGACCGACAGTCCGACCGCCAGGGTGGCGAAGGCGAGCGCCGGTCCGTCGGCCGCGAGCGACACCGTCACCCACGCGAGGCCGCCGCTGGTCGCCGCGAGCGCTCCCGCGACCAGCGCGCCGACCCGGTCGGTGATCTGCGTGGCGGTCCAGTAGACGGCGAGCACGATGACCAGACCGGACACGACGGCGAGCACCCGCGGCGAGTTCATCGTCCGGAACCCGACGAGGTCACCGAGCCACACGAGCGGCAGGAACAGCGGTCCCTGGCTCGAGAAGACGTCGCGGAACGGCACGCCGCCGGCCCGCATCGCCACCGCCGAGTTCGCGAAGACGCCGTCGTCGAAGGACAGCGCCCGGGGCGAGAAGTACGCGGGGATCCGCACGAGGAGGGCGAGGGTGACCAGTGCCACGGCATCGGTCCAGCGGAACCTCGAAGGCCGTTCCGATGCGGCCGGCGGGTCGGAGATCGTTGTCGTCACTGGCATCTGGGGCGTTGGTCCTCGGCAGGTCGGACGGGAGGGCGAGGCTACCGGCCCGCACTCGTGCACGAGGCGACGTCCCGGTCGCGCTACCCTCGGCTGAACCGACGTTCAGGAGAGGTTGTGGCAAAGCACATCTTCGTCACCGGCGGAGTGGCATCGAGTCTCG
>JAFAFN010000498.1 GCA_023423475.1 Actinomycetes bacterium
AGCGAGAGGTTCCTGGCGATCCACAGCGCGGGCGGCGCGACGGCGGGCACGACGTACCAGAGGCCCGCGACGATCGCCGGACCGAGCTTGCGTCGCCGGACCAGGACCCGGAGTCCGATCCAGGCGCCGAAGACGGGCACGACGTAGAGGGCCTGGTAGCGGATGTAGAAGCCGACGGTGCACAGCGCGCCCGCTGCCACGAGCCACTGCGGTCGTTCGTCCTCGGTCCAGCGGATCAGCGCGTAGAACACGCCGAGGATCAGCAGCGCGAAGACCACCTCGGTCTGGATGAGCACCGCGAGACCGATGAGCACCGGCGAGATCGCCAGGCTCACCAGTATGGCGAGCGTGGTGACCCGGTCGCGCAGGACCTTGCGTGCCACGGCGAACCCGATCGGGACGCACGCGGCGGCGGCGATCGAGTTGAGCAGCAACGCCGCGACGTCGCTGTCGAGGCGTGTGATCGAAGTCATCGCCGCGATCAACGCCGGCCACAGCGGTGGCCACGTGAGCAGCGGGTCCTCGAGCCAGAAGGCGATCCCGCCACCGGTGCGGATCGAGTCGGACACCGCCAGGTACGACACGGCGTCGGGGCCGACGCCCGGGCGCGTGAAGCGTGCGACGAGCAGCGTGAGCAGCAGCGTGACCAACGTCGCGACGGGCACCGCCCATCGCGGGACCGAGGTGTCCTCGGGGGTCTCGGCGTCGGAGCGGTCGGTCGTGTCCTGAGCGGTCACTTGGACGATTTCCGCTTCAGTGCGCCGCTGCCCGCCTGGCGGAGGAAGCGCTGCTCGAGGTAGCGGTACGACAGGATGCCGGCGCCGATCGCGAGCGCCGCGGCGACGGTGCCGATGATGCGCCGCTCCAACCCGTACGCGGCGAGGATCAACGGGGCGCACATCAACAGGACGATGCCGTGCCAGACGTAGATGCCGTAGATCCGGATGCCGAGCCACTGCGACCACTTCATCGAGAACAGCCGTGAGTACCACGACTCCTTGCGGAGGTAGCCGTCGAGCACGATCGGCACCAGCATCAGCAGGCCGATCTGGTACACCGGGCCGCCGAACATCGAGAAGGCGCCGGGGGGACCGGGTGCGCAGGTCAGCAGCACGAGACCGAACCACGCCCACGCGACGTAGGCAGAGCACGCCAGCACCTTGCGGATGCGCTCCGGGACCGGGCGGGGGATCTTCCGCGCCAGCACCGCGGCGAGGCAGCCGAGCACGATGACGTCCGGGCGAGTCGACGCGATGCGGTAGACGACGCCCTGCCAGGTGATGCCGTCCTGGTCCGCGTACTTCGGATACCCGGTGTCGGCCGCCGTCGCGATCGCGGACTGCAGGCTGTAGCGCAGCGTGAAGAAGACGACGACGAACGCGATGGCGCTGCCGAGCAGGATCATGTCGGTGCGGCGCGTGCGCCGACGCAGGATGCGTCGCACGATCGGGGGCCACACGAAGTAGAACTGCTCCTCGACCGAGAGGCTCCAGAGGTACCCGAGGATGCCCATCGCTCCGGGGAAGAACGCGGCGACGATGTTGTAGACGTACAACGAGGCGCTCAGGCTCTCGAGCCACCACAGCAGCTGGGTGTCGTCGTCGGTCTCGATGAAGCGCGTCACGAAGAACATCAGGATCGTGAACACGAGGATCATGGCGTACATCGCCGGGAACAGGCGAAGGGCCCGGCGTTTGTAGAAGCGGCGCAGGGCGATGTCGCCGGTCTTCTTGAACTCGTCGAGCAGCAGCGTGGTGATGAGGAACCCGCTGGCGACGAAGAACCAGTCGATCAGGATCGGGCTGCCCTTGATGAAGAGCGTGACCTCGGCGTGGTACAGGACGACCTGGATGATGAAGATGCCGCGCAGCCCGTCGAAGGACGGGATGTGGCCCAGCGACGGACCGTCGACCTGGATCAGGCGTCGTTCGTTGGTGACCGCTCCGGTTCCGGACATCGCCGCGCGCTCAGCCGTCCTTCGCAGGGACCTGGTGGGTGAACCGCGCGCGGTAGCGGCGCAGCGCAGGTACCTCGACCCACTTGTGCAGCGCGATGCCGAGCAGGAAGGCGAGCGCGACCTTGATCGGCAGCCACTTCCACCCGCCGAGGCCGGAGGGGTCCATCAGCTTGAAGAGCTGGTAGTGCGAGATGTACACGATGTAGGAGAGCGCGCCGAGGTAGACGACGAGTCGTCCGCTCAACCACTTGGTCAGGCGGATGTCGTCGCGGATGCGCACGAGCGCGAAGCAGAGCACCGCCGAGCTGGCGGTCGCCAGGGTGAACCCCCAACGAGCCCAGTAGTTCCCGTTCGGCAGCTCCGCGACGGCGAGCTGGATCCCTTCGTTGGCGACCTTGACGAAGTCGTCGTAGTCGGCATCGTCGGGCACCTTGTCCTCGAGGCCGGCCAGCTCCGGCACCTGCTCCTCGCCCGGGTACATCGGGACGTAGAAGCCGGTCACCCGCTCGACGAGCGCCGAGGACGAGAAGATGGCGAACACGAACAGCACCAGTGCCACCCAGGCGCTGCGCTTCAGCCACTTCTTGGTCGTCGCGGTGAGCTCACGTGGGAGCTCGGCGTTGATGATGGCGAGCACCACGCCGAGCGCGATCGCGTCGGGACGCTGGAACCAGAACTGCCCGGGGCCGCCGTGACCGATCGCTCGGGCGATCCAGACGAAAAGGACGAACGCCGCGAGCACCGCGCCGAGCTGGCGCACCCAGCCACGCTTGATCGCGGCGTACGTGGCGACCGCGCCGATCAGGTAGAACTGCTCCTCGAGCGAGAGCGACCACATCTGCCCCATGTACTGGGCGCTGCCCAGCAGCGGCGGGAAGAAGATGTTGTGGACGTAGAACAACGTCGCGAGCGATTCGAGCGTGACGAGTCGTAGGAGATCCCGCGCGAACAGCGCGATCGGGATCCAGAAGATGATCAGCACCACGATCAGGCCGGGCAGCAGGCGCACGCCCCGGCGCGCGTAGAAGTTCCGGAGCGACACGTCCCCGGAGCTCCGCTGCTCCTCGAAGATCAGCGTCGTGATGAGGAAGCCGCTGAGCACGAAGAACAGGTCGATGTAGCCCGAGAACGATTCGGAGATCGCCCACGCGTGGTGGACGACGACGAACACCACGCCGATGCCGCGGATCCCGTCGAAGGACGAGACCTTGCCGAGCTCCGGCGCGCGGGAGATGAAGACACGCGACTCGGTCATCTCACCCACCGTCTCTGCATCGAAGGTCCGCCCCTGGCAAGAAGTGCACTCGGCTCCGGAGCAGGAGCCGTGTCCGACCGGGAGAGGGTACAACGCGCCGGCCGCTCGGGCACCAAGGTCATTCCACCCGGCCGGAGGCGCCGGGAGTGTCAGACGTCGAGGGCGGCCCGATCGACCAGGTCGGAGTGCTCGAGCAGGTAGCTGCGCCGGCGTGCGACATCGGCGCCCATGAGCGTCTCGAACAGCTCGGCCGCCGCGAGCGCCTCGGCCGCGTCGTCCATGGTGATCCGCCGCAGGATGCGGGTCTCGGCATCGAGGCAGGTGACGGCGAGCTCCTCGACGTCCATCTCGCCCAGTCCCTTGAAGCGGACCCACTGGAGGTTCTCTGCCTTGCGGTTGCCCTTGGTGAGCTCCTCGGTGACCTGCGCCTTGTGCTCGTCGGAGAAGGCGTGCACGACCTGGTCGCCGACCTTCACGGTGTAGAGCGGCGGCTGGGCGGCGAAGACCCTGCCCTCTTCGAGCAGCGGACGCATGTAGTGGTAGATCAACGTGAGCAGCAGGCAGCGGATGTGGCTGCCGTCGACGTCCGCATCGCAGAGGATGATGATGCGGCCGTAGCGGGCCTGCTCGATGCGGAAGTCCTTGCCGGACCCGGCGCCGATCGCGGTGAAGAGCGCCTGTGCCTCGGCGTTGTCGATCACCTGCTTGAGCGTGGACTTGCCGGCGTTGACGACCTTGCCCCGCAGCGGCAGCACCGCCATGTACTCGGCGTTGCGGCCGGCCTTGGCCGGACCGGCGGCGGAGTCGCCCTCGACGATGAGCAGCTCTGCCTCCGGGCCGTGGCGACGGCAGTCGGCGAGCTTGTCGGGCATGGAGCCCGACGCGAGGTTGGCCGCCTTGCGGCGCAGGTCGAGGCTGGCCTTGGTGGAGACCCGGGTGATGACCGCCTGGGTGACCTTTTCTCGCAGTGCGTTGACGTGGGTCTTCTTGCCACACCCTCGATCCAGTTCGAGAACCCGTCGCGCACGACCTCGTAGACGATCGACTGGATGGCCGGGGTGCCGAGCTCCTGCTTGGTCTGCCCCTTGAACTGCGGCTCGGGGAAGGTGACCTTGACCGCGGCGACGAGGCCCTCTTGGACGTCGCCCTTCTCTGCACGGTCCTTGCCGGACTTGGCCAACTTGGCGAGCTTCTTGGTGCCGGCGAGCAGGACGTCGTTGGTCACCTTGGTCATCGCCCGGTCGAAGCCGGCGACGTGTGTGCCGCCCTCTGGCGTGGGGATGGTGTTGACGAAGCTGGTGACGATGGGCTCGAAGCCCTTGACCCAGCGCAGCGCCACGTCGACGGTGCAGGTCCGCTCGACGAGGCTCATGCGCCCCTCGACCGGGACCTTCTCCTCGAAGGTGCCGGTGCCGTGCAGGGTGACGACCTCGGTCACGGTCTCTCCGATGGAGAGCGACTCGACCAGGTCGGCCAGCCCGCCCTTCGCGACGAACTCCTCGGGCTCGCGCGGGGTGGCGCCACGTCGATCGACCAGGCGGACCTTGAGGCCGGGGACGAGGAAGCAGACCTGCGAGCAGTGCGCACGGACGAGCTCGTGGTCGATCTGGAGTCCCGGGTCGAAGATCTCGAGGTCGGGCCAGAACCGCACACGGGTGCCCGTCCGCTTGGGCGGGATCTTGCGGACGACCTCGAGGGTCGACGTCGCCTTGAAGTTGCCCTTCGCGTCGATGCGACCGGGGACCTGCTCGACGAAGGTGAGCCGATGGGTGGAGCCGTCCTTGTCGACCTCTGCGACGACCTTGGACGCCAGCGCGTTGACCACCGAGGCGCCCACGCCGTGCAGCCCGCCCGAGGACGAGTAGGCGCCGGTGCCGAACTTGCCGCCGGCGTGCAGCTCGGTGAAGACGACCTCGAGCGCGGTGCGCTTGCCGTCCTTGCGGCCGATCGGGATGCCGCGGCCGTTGTCGGCGACCTCGACCGAGCCGTCACGGTGCAGCGTGACCTCGATCAGGTTGGCGAAGCCTGCGGCGGCCTCGTCGACCGCGTTGTCGATCAGCTCCCACACCAGGTGGTGGAGCCCCTCGGGCCCGGTGCCGCCGATGTACATGCCGGGCCGCTTGCGCACGGCGTCGAGGCCCTTGAGGAGCTGGATGCTCTTCTCGTCGTAGGTGTGCGCGGTGCGATTGCTGGGGGTGGAGTCCTTCGCCATGACGCCACAAGTCAATCACGGCGCGCTGACAGTCCCGTGTGACCGCGTGCCGGCCGGATCTGCAGCACGGAGCACGTCACCCGCGGCGGGGGAGCGAACGCGGTGGCCGGGACCCGCGCCACGATCCCGGCTCGGTGGGTCCGACCCCAGCGCCCGATCCCGGGAGCGTCGGGAGCGCTCCAGCGTCGGGCGGCGGCGTCCTGGAGCACGAGATCTGCAGTGATCATGCGGGTTCCGGGCTGCAGCAGCCGGCGCAGCAGCGGCGACGTCACCGCGAAGGGCGGGTTCGCGACCACCTTGTAGGGCCGCCGTGGCAGCCGCAGGTCGGCGGCGTCCGCGGCCACGACGGTGACCCTGCCGTCGAAGCGCTCACGGAGCACGTCGAGGCGTCCGCTGTGACGTTCGACCGCGATCACCTGCGCCCCGACGGCCAGCAGCTCGGCGGTGATGATGCCGTGTCCGGCGCCGATGTCGAGCACGAGGTCCCCGCGCTCGATGCCTGCGTCAGCGACGAGCCGACGCGCCCAGTCCTGCTCGAGCTGGTGCCAACCCCAACGTCCTGTCCCGCTGCGCCGTGGCCCTCCCACGGAACCGCACCGTCATCATCACGCAGCTCATGGTGTGAAGTCTGCAGGAGCGGTCCGGCGGCGATCCACCGAGTTGTGCGCCTCGCGTCGCTGTGATGGACGTCACACCCGCGGTCCCCGCCCCGATCCGACTCGACGACCTGGCGGTACCGCAGTTCTCGAGCGAGGCAGCCCCGCTGCTCGCCGCCGGTGCCGAGCTCGCCGAGGGGGTGTCGCTCGAGCCCGACCGCTTGGTCGACGACGCCGTCGCGATGGTCGGAGGGCTCGACGACTTCGGGCCGGACGGGTGGCAGGAACCGCTCGAGGTGCTCTGTCGCGCCTACCGCGACGAGGCGGGGTTGTCGCGCTTCGGAACCGTGTCGATCCACGCGCAGCTCGTCCGCATCCTGGCGAACCGTCTGCTGCTCGAGGACCTCGTGCGTCGTTCGCCCGAGGTGCTCGAGCGGCCGGTCGAGTCGCCGATCGTCATCGCCGGTCTGCCGCGCACCGGGACGACGCATCTGCACAACCTGCTCGCGGCCGATCCGTCCTTGCGTTCGCTGCCCTACTGGGAGGCGGTCGAACCCCTGCCGATGCCCGGCGAGCCGGACGACTCGGTCGAGCCGCGGGTCGAGCGCTGCGCCGGCGGGCTCGAGATGTCGGACCTCTTCATCCCGGAGATGTGCCGCATGCACGAGATGACCGCCTGGCACACCCACGAGGAGATCCACCTGCTCGCGATGGACTGCTCGACGATGTTCTTCGACACGCTCGCGCCCATGCCGACGTGGCGCGAGTACTACCGGTCGACGGACCAGACACCGCACTACCGCTACCTGGACCGGGTGCTCCGCGTGCTGCAGTCGGTCCGACCCGCCGGATCGCGATGGGTGCTGAAGTCCCCCCAGCACCTCGAGCAGCTCGGGCCGTTGCGTGCCGCGTTCCCCGATGCGACCGTGGTCATGACCCACCGCGACCCGGGCGACGTGATCGTCTCGATGACCACGATGATCGCCTACAGCGCCAGGTTGCACCTCGAGGTGGTCGACCCGGTCGCGATCGGTCGGTACTGGAGCGAGCTGCTGACCGACCTGCTCGGCTCCTGCGTCGCCGACCGAGGGATGTGGGCACCGGAGCGGTCGATGGACGTGCGCTTCGACGACCTCATGTCCGACGAGGCGTCGGTGGTCGCCGAGGTCTACGCGCTGGCCGGTCAGCCGCTCGACGACGCGGCGCTCGACGCGCACCGGCACTATGCGTCGACCCACGTGCGGAACCGCCACGGCGCGGTCGTCTACGAACCGGACGTGCTCGGCATCGACCCGGTCGCGGTCCGCGCCGACCTCGCGGACTACTGCACCGCGTTCGGTGTGTGAGCGTTCGGTGTGTGAGCGTTCGGCGTGTGAACGCTCAGCCGAGCGTGACGACGGTGGTGGTCGGACGCTCCGGTGTGGCCTCCGGGTGGAACCAGCGGAACCAGATGAGTCCGTGCTCGTGACCCTGGGTGTCGACCCAGTTGGGCTGCCCAGGGTCCCGCCCCGCGATCACGATGCGCCACGAGCCGTCGGGTTCGTAGATGGCCTGGTGGCCGTTGAGGGTGACCTGGCCGTGGTCGTAGTTGTAGGTGTGCAGGAACGGGTTCCACAGGCAGATGTTCCAGAACGAGCACTCGGGGGAGCTGCCCTCGATCACCAGGGCCTCGTCGGGCCCGAGGCGGTAGGCGCCCATCGCATAGGCGGCGTCGCCGGCCGCCCAGCCGAACGTCGTGGTGGGCACCGGGTACGGCTCGAGCACGGTGTTCTCCTCGGCCAGCACGATCGGCACCATCGCCGCCTGCTCGCGGAGCCAGGTGAGCGCGGCGCGGTACCGACGCGCCTCGTCCGCGTCGGTCATCGCCCAGTCGCCGGGTGGGTCGATGCGTCCGATCTCCCAGGTCATGCGGCGCATCGCGGTCGGCTCGGGCAGGTAGTCGCGGGTGATGGCGCACACCGCGTCGTCCTCGAGACGGATCCACGTCGCGCCCGGAGCGGCGTCGGGGCCCGGCTCGTCGGGAGAGAGCCAGATCTCGAAGGTGCCGTCCTCCGCGACGGCCACGGTGCGGTCGCCCGCGCTGCCCACGATGCGTTCGGAGTAGCGACCGTCGTCGGGGCCGCCGTAGACGGTGAGCGAGAAGTAGACGGCGTCGGCGACCTGGCCCGTCACCCGATAGGTGCCGGACGGGTCGAGCGGGGCGTACTGGTAGAAGGCGTCGGAGTTGTCGCCGCCCCACTTGCGGTTGAACCCGACGATGTCGGTGAAGCGGGGCGCGGTGGTGTCGGCCCAGAGGAAGGTCTCGAGCCCGACCGAGAGGATCGAGAACATCCACCGGTAGCCCTCGAGCACCGTCGGCAGATCTCGCTGCGCCCGCTCACCCTCGAGGAAGGTCCGATCGAGTCGGCTCAGCTCGTCGATGAGCTCGGCGACCACCGCCGCGGTGAGGGGGGCGGGGTTCGTCGTGGCGTCGTCCATGTCGCGAGTGAAGCAGAACGTCCCGGCGGACGTGGGAGCATCGGAGCATGTACCGGGAGCGACGCAGCGGGCTGCTCGACGCCGTCGTGTGGCACTCGATCGCGCGTGGACCGCACCGGGTGCTGCCCGACGGCTGCATGGACGTGCTCTGGTGGCGGGGCCGTCTGGTGGTCGCCGGACCCGACACCGCTGCGCACGTCAGCGACGTGCGGCCCGGCGAGCACGTGATCGGCCTGCGCTTCGACCCCGGGGTGCTGCCGGCGATGCTCGGCGTCCCCGCATCGGAGCTCGCCGATCGGCGCCCCGACCTCGTCGATCTGTGGGGCACCGCACGCGTCGCCCCCATCGAGGACCGGATCGGCGACTCGTGCGATCCCCGGCAGGTCGAGCAGGCGTTCCGGCAGGCTGCTCCGTCGTCGGAGTCGACACCCGACACCGCCGCTCGGCGCGAGCTGGTGCGACGCATCGGCGAGGGTGCGAGCATCGCCGAGCTGTCCGACGAGCTCGGCTGGAGCGAACGCCATCTGCTGCGACGTTCCCGCGAGGCGTTCGGGTACGCCCCGAGCGTGCTGCGTCGGGTGCTCCGGCTGCAGCGGGCGCTGCTCGCCGCTCGGGCCGGCGTGCCGCTCGCGCAGGTGGCACAGGGTGCCGGCTACTACGACCAGGCGCACCTGAGCCGCGACGTCCGCGCGCTCGCTGGCACCACCATGGGCTCGCTGCTGTCGCCCTGACGTCCCGCGGTCCGGTCAGGTCGCGGCGAACAGATCGACGGTGTTGCCGTCGGGGTCGTGCACGATCGCGTAGCGCTGCCCCCAGAACGCGTCCCACGGTGCCAGGTGCCCGTGGTGCCCGGCATCGACGAGCTGCTCGTAGACGGCGTCGACCTCGGCGGGGGTGCCGCAGTCGAACGCGAGGGCGACGGGCGGGCCGCCGCTCGGCCGGCTCCATGCCGGGTCGAAGCTCCGGATGGTGTCGACGGTGTCCCAGCCCAGGCGCAGGCCGCCGTCCAGGGTCACCTCGACGTGCGGCGCCTCGTCCGCTCCCTCGTCGAAGGTGAGCCCGAGTAGCTGGTAGAAGGCGAGCGAGCGCGCCATGTCCGCGGTGACGATGCCGATGAGGTCCAGGCGTGGGGTCATGAGGTCACCGTAGGAGTCCGTCCCCAGGACGTCGTGGACGAATCGGACACGTCGGTCGACCTCAGGCGATGGCGGCGAGCCGTGCCCAGCGTCGGAGCGCCGTGGTGTCGACCTCGATCGGATACCGCTGGTACCACGCGGGCGCCGCCGTAGCCGCGGCGAGCCGTGGTGCGGCGTGCGCCGCCAGGCCGGGGTGACGGGCGAGCACCACGGCTCGCCGGGCGAGGTCCTGCGGTGTCGGCACGACCCAGTCCTGGACGAGTCCCGCCGCAGTGCTCTCGGCGTCGACCAGGCCGGTCCGCACCAGCGTCGCGACGCCGGAGGATCCGACCGCGGTGCTGAGCCGCCGGACATGGTCGTACGCCGCCAGCGTGCCGCCGAGCTCGCGCATGAACGCCGACTGGTAGCGCCACAGCGTCGCCTCGTCGCCGGGCTCGGCGGATGCCGTGCGGTCGATCGCCTCGGCGAGCACGACACCGGCGATCAGCCCGACGCCGATGCCGCTGCCGTGGGCGGGGAAGACCTGACTCGCGGCGTCGCCGACGAGGGCGAGCCCTGGTGAGGTGAACCGCGCGTAGGGCGCCTGGAGGGGTATCAGCCCCGACCCGCCGAAGATCGGGTCGCCGATCCAGGGATGCCGCCGTCGGGCGAGGTCGAGGATCGACCGCCCCGAGCCCCAGCGCCCGTCGCCGAGCGTGCCGGTGAGCACGCCGACCTGTTCGAGCTCGGCATCGACATGGATCGCGAGCGCAGAGAAGCCGCCAGCGAAGCCCAGCCACATCGCGGTGTCACCGGCCCGCAGCCCGAGCTGCTCGAGGAAGCGGCGGGCACCGTCGCGGTCCGCGATCGAGCAGGTGGTCTGTGCCGCGGAGCAGAGCTCGTCGGGTCGCGGATCGGGGCACCACCGGTCCAGGTCCGGGACCTGGCGCCGCATCACCGCGGCTCTGCCGCTCGCGTCGACGACGAGCGACGCATCGACCGCGAGCGCCGTGCCGCCGTCGCGCTCGATGCGCGCGCCGATCACCCGGCCGTGGCGCAGTTCGACCTGCGGCGTGGACACACGGTCGATCACCTCGACCCCGAGCTCGAGCGCCTCGTCGAGCAACCGCTGGTTGAGCAGTCGCATGTCGGTCTCGACGACCGGGTCGTGGTCGACCACGAACGACGAGCCGTCGGGTCCGGCCACGCGGATCGATCCGCCGGTGCCTCGGGCCTCGGGCGCGACGGGCTGGGAGAACCCGGCGCGGGTGAACTGCCACGGCACGACGCCGTTGCACCAACGGGCCCCGCCCTGACCGAGCGGTCGGCCCTCGACCACGACGACCCGGCGGCCGCGCCGGGCGAGCTGCACCGCTGCTCCCAAGCCGGCGGTGCCCGCGCCGACGACGAGCACGTCGACGGCGAGCACCTGTGCGGACGCGGTCACCAGCGGCCGAACCCGACGGCCAGCAGGCGACGGCGCGTCGCCTTGGACACCAGGTCACGTCCGGTGTGGGGGATGGTGAGCGGTTCGGGTGAGGCGTCCGGCTTGGACGGCGCGTCCTCGGTGCCGACCACGAGCAGCACGCCGGACTCGGGCCCGACGTAGGCCCAGTCGAGGCGCTGCTCGTTGCGGAACTTGGTGATGCGCAGGCCGCCCGTCGCCCGTCCCTTGGTGGGGATCTCGCTCGCATCGGTGACCTTGGCCGTCTGGGCGTCGGACACCGTCAGCACGACGGCGTCCTCATCACCCACGACGCCCGCGCCCACGACCGTCGCCCCGTCCGCGAGCTTCATCCCGCTGACGCCGCCAGCGCCGCGGCCCTGCAGCGTGACCGACGCTGCCTCGCATCGCATCGCCTGTGCGTTCGATGCGACGGCCAACACGTCGACACCGTCGGGGGCGGAGCAGGCGGCGACGACCGAGTCACCCGGCTTCAGCTTGATCGCCGGCTTGCCCGCCGGGGTGCCCGTCAGCTCGGCCACCGAGATGCGCTTCATCACGCCTTGGGTGGTGACCATCAGGACCGGTGGAGCCTCGCCATCAGCGGGCGGCGCGGTCACCAGGAGTCGGATCGACTCGCCCTTGTCGAGCGCGAACAGCTCGCCCGACGAGGTGCCCCGGCTGCGGCCGGAGACCTCGGCGACGGCCTCGACGTTGGTGGGCAGTACCCGCCCCTTCGACGTCAGCGCCCACAGCTGCGCGTGGGTCGACGTCGCGACGCGCTGCACCAGGACGTCGTGGCGGCCGAAGGTCGCGGGCTTCGGGCCGTCGACCGGCTCGCGTCCGAGCATGCCCGACTGCGACAGCGCGACGACGCACGGGTCGTCGGTGCGCGTCGCGGCGGCGACCGCGGCGACCTCTTCCAGGGTGACGTCGTCGAGGTGCTCGGGATCGACGATGGTCGTGCGGCGGTCGGTGCCGTAGGTGGCGGCGAGCTCGTCGAGCTCCTTCGCGACGATCGTGCGCTGCCGCTGGTCCGAGGCGAGGATCTTCTCGTAGTCGTCGATCTGGCCCCGCAGCTCGTCGGCCTCGGCCTGGAGCTCGAGCTTGGCCAGCGCGGTGAGCCGACGCAGCTGCATGTCGAGGATGTGCACCGCCTGCACGTCGCTCAGCGACAGCTCGTCGATCAGGCGGCCCTTCGCCTCGGCGACGTCCTGGGACGAGCGGATGATCGACACGACCAGGTCGATGGCGTCGAGTGCGATGAGCAGGCCCTCGACCAGGTGCAGCCGACGCCGGGCCTTGTCGAGCCGGTGGGCGGTGCGCCGCCGCACGACGTCGAGGCGGTGCTCGATGTAGTGGTGGCACAGGTCGTAGAGGCCGAGCGTGGTCGGGTTGCCGTCCACGAGCACGACGTTGTTGACGCCAAAGGTCTCTTCCAGCGGGGTCTGGCGGTAGAGCTCGGTGAGCACCGCCTTGGCGTTGGCGCCGGGTCGGAGCTCGATCTCGATGCGCAGGCCGGTGTGACGGTCCGAGGTGTTCTTGATGTCGGTGACCATCGGCAGCTTGCCGCCGCGCACGAGGTCCTGGATGCGGGCCACGACCCGCTCCGGGCCGACCTGGTACGGGAGCTCGGTGACGACGAGCCCCTGCCGGGCGCGGGTGAGGTCGACGATCTCGACCCGGGCGCGGATACGGAAGCTGCCGCGGCCGGTGCGGTACGCCTCGGCGACGTCGTCGGCGACGAGGATGCCGCCCGAAGGGAAGTCCGGGCCGGGGAGCACCGCCATGAGCTCCTCGAGCGTGGCCTTCGGGCGGCGCTTGGTCATGACCAGCTTGATGGCGTCGACGACCTCTCGCAGGTTGTGGCCCGGCATGTTGGTAGCCATGCCGACCGCGATGCCCGAGGTGCCGTTGACCAACAGGTTGGGCAGCCGCGCCGGCAGGTACCCCGGCTCGTCGCGCTCGCCGTCGAAGGTCGCTCGCATCTCGACGGTGTCCTCGTCGATCTCGTCGAGCATCTCCATCGCTGCGCCGCTCAGGCGGCACTCGGTGTAGCGGTACGCGGCGGGCGGGTCGTCGAGGCTGCCGAAGTTGCCGTGCGGGTCGACCAGGGTGACGTTGCGGCTGAAGTCCTGGCCCATCTTGGTGAGGGCGTCGTAGATGGAGCCGTCGCCGTGGGGGTGGAACTTGCCCATGGTCTCTCCGACGACGCCGGCGCACTTGCGGTGCGGGCGGTCGGGTCGCAGCCCCATGTTGGACATGGCGAAGAGGATGCGGCGCTGCACGGGCTTGAGGCCGTCGCGCACGTCGGGGATGGCTCGGGCGGTGATGACCGACAGCGAGTAGGCGAGGAACGACTCGCCCAGCTCGGACGAGACGGGCACCTCGATGACCTCTCGTGCGAACTCACCGTCGAAGAGCTGCGTCTGGCGTGGCATGGCCGTCATTCTTCCAGTGCGCCACGACAGCGACGGGAACCCGTCCACGTGACGTCGGGAACATGTGCCCCTGGTAAACTGAACATGGTTCAGGCATGATCTGCTGATGACCGATACCTGGACCGACGATGCCTGCTCCCTGGTCGACGCCTTCCGTGCGGGTGAGCGCTCGCCCAAGGAAGAGCTCCAGGCGACCCTCGACGCGATCGAGGCCAGCGACCTGAACTGCTTCTCGTACCTCGATCCCGAGCGTGCCCTCGCCGCGGCGGAGTCGGCCGACCTCTCGAAGCCCTTCGGTGGCGTGCCCGTCGGTATCAAGGAGCTCGAGCAGGTGAAGGGCTGGCCCGACACCGGTGCGTCGCTCGCCTTCAAGGACCGCATCGCGGACCACACCAGCGAGACCACCCGTCGCTTCATCGAGGACGGCGGCGTCGTGCCCGTCGGGCTGACCACGGCGTCGGAGTTCGGTGGCCTCAACGTCAGCGTGACCAAGCTGAACGGCATCGCCCACAACCCGTGGCAGTACGGTCGGACCGCTGGTGGTTCCTCGGGTGGCAGCGCGTCGGCGGTCGGTGGCGGCCTGGTGTCGATCGCGAGCGGCGGCGACGGCGGCGGCTCCATCCGCATCCCCGCGGGCTACTGCGGTCTGCTCGGCATGAAGGGCACCTACGGGCGCATGTCCCGTGGTCCCCATGCGTTCTTCCGCCCCGGCACCGTCGTCAACGGCGTGCTCGCCCGGTCGGTGCGCGACGCCGCACGTCACTACGACGTGTGCGCGGGTGTCGACCCCCGTGACCCCTCGACGCTGCCCAACCCGGGCAACTGGGAGAAGAACCTCGGCTCGACCGAGCTCAAGGGCAAGCGCGTCGCCATCCTGCCGTCGATCGCGGACGTGACCCTCGAGGTCGGCGTCGAGGACCAGCTGCGCCAGCAGGCCAAGGAGCTGATCGCGGCGACCGGGATGGTCGAGGTCGACATCACCCTCGAGCTGCCGAACCTGGCCGCGCAGTGGGCGATGGGCAACCTCTCGACCCTGCTCGCCGAGCTCGGCCCGATGTGGCCGAAGTGCGCGCCGCTGCTCACCGACGAGATCGCGCTCGGCACGTTGCTCGCCCAGTCGATGTACAACCTGAACCTGGCTGCGGTCGCCGAGCAGCAGCGCATCGACGCGAACGCCGCGATGGCCGCCGCCTTCGACAAGGTCGACTACATCATCTGCTCGACGAACCCCGGCCCGGCGTTCGCCGCGGACGCCGCGACGTCGAGCCCGACCGACAGCTTCCTCGACACCGCCAAGTCCTCGGCGGTCGCCCGCGGTGCCTTCCGCGGACTGATGGCGTCGCTGCGTGTGGCCAACGGCGCGTTCCCGAAGATGTCCAACGCGCTGATCGACGCCGTCGTCGACAAGATCCCCGATCTGGTCACGATGGGCGGCCTGACGATCATCTCGAACATCTACGGCAACCCGGCGGTGTCCATCCCCGCCGGCACGGTGAACGGCCTGCCCGTCGGCATGCAGGTGCTCGCGCCGCACCACCGCGACGCCGAGCTGTTCGACGTCGCGCTGGTGGCCGAGCGCGAGATGCCGTGGCCCAAGGTCGCCCCGCGGGTGACCGGGCAGGCGAGCCTCACCGCGGTTTGATCACCGCTGCCTGATCACCGCGGTCTGTTCACCGCGGTCCGGGCGGTGCTGCTGGCTCAGGCCGGCAGCACCAGCTCGGCGGCCTGACGGAGCTGCTCGGTCGAGCTGGCGTGCACGAGGATCTCGGTGACGGGGGAGTCCTTCCACGCCGCCAGCCGGTCCGCGATGCGCTCCGGGGTGCCGACCAGCGAGATCTCGTCCGCGAACTCGACCGGCACCTCGCCGATGGCCTGGTCACCCTTGCCCTCGAAGAAGAGGTCCTGGATCTTCTCGGCCTGCTCGCCGAGGCCCATCCGTGCGGCCAGCTTCGTGTGGTAGTTCTGGCCCTTGGCACCCATGCCGCCGATGTAGAACGCGAGCATCGCCCGGGTTCCACCGAGTGCCGCCTCGATCGTCTCGGGCTTGTCGTCCTCGGTCACGATGAAGGCGCACAGCGCGGCGATCTCGAAGTCGTCTTTCGCGCCGGCGAGCTGGTCGGAGTACACGTCCTGGCGGTACGGCGAGTAGTAGAGCGGCAGCCAGCCGTCCGCGATCTCGGCGGTCTGGGTGACGTTCTTGGGACCCTCGGCGCCGAGGTAGATCGGGATGCGGCGACGCAGCGGGTGCACGATCGACTTGAGCGGCTTGCCCAGCCCGACGCTGCCCTCTCCGGAGAACGGGTGCTGGTGGAACTCGCCCTGGTAGTTCAGCGGCTCCTCGCGCTCCATCACGGTGCGGATGATCTCGATGTACTCGCGGGTGCGGGCGAGCGGCTTGTTGGACGGACGTCCGTACCAGCCCTCGACGACCTGCGGGCCCGACACGCCGAGGCCGAGCTGGAAGCGTCCGTTGCTCAGGTAGTCCATCGTGATCGCCGACATCGCGGTCGCCGTCGGCGTGCGCGCCGCGAGCTGCACCACCGCGGTGCCGAGCTTGATGCGCTCGGTCTTCGCCGCCAGGTAGGCGAGCGGGGTGAGCGCGTCGGAGCCCCAGGCCTCGGCGGTCCACACCGAGGTGAATCCGAGCTCCTCGGCCGCCACGGCACGGTCGACCCAGTCGGGCGACGGCATCTGACCCCAGTAGCCGAGTTGCAGACCGAGCTTCATGTGGACTCCTCGAGGTGGGACGCCCGCAGACGGGCGGCTGGCAGATCGGCACCCTAGGGCAAACCTGGAACGTGTTCTCGTCCCGGCCCGATCAGCAGTGCTCGGCGAGGTAGCGGTCGAACTCGGCGCGCTCGAGTGGCTCGGCGAACAGATGGCCCTGTGCGGTCGGACAGCCGAGCTCGCGCAGGCACTCGAGCTGGTCGGTGGTCTCGACGCCCTCGGCGGTGGCCGCCAGGCCCAGCGCATCGGCCAGGCGCAGCACGGTGGTCGCGATCGCGGTGTCGTCGGGGTCGTCCGGCAGCCCGTCGATGAAGGAGCGGTCGATCTTGAGGACCTGCAGCGGGAACCGCTTGAGCGAGCTGAGCGAGCTGTAGCCGGTGCCGAAGTCGTCGACCGCCAGACGGATGCCGGCGTCGTGCAGATCGGTCAGCACCTCGAGGGCCCGCTCGACGTCGCGCATCAGCGCCGTCTCGGTGATCTCGAGGCACAGGCGTTCCGGCGCGACGCCGGAGCGCTCGAGCAACGACCGGACCCGGCCGACGAGGTCGTGGTGCTCGAACTGCCGGGCGGACACGTTGACGCGCAGCACGAAGTCCTCGGGCACCATGCCACTCGCGATCCACCCGGCGAGTCGCTCGCACGCGGTCGCCATCACCCACTGGTCGATCGCGACGATCGTGCCGTTCTCCTCGGCGAGCGGGACGAAGGCCTCGGCGGTCAGGAGCCCCCGGGTCGGGTGCCGCCAGCGGACGAGGGCCTCGGCGCCGACGACGGCGCCCGTCGAGAGTGCGACCTCGGGTTGGTAGCGCACCTCGAGCTCGTCACGGTCGAGCGCGACACGCAGCAGCTGGTCGGTCTCGAGCTGCTCGAGCGCCTCGTTGCGCAGCACGTCGTCGAAGGCCACGACGCAGTCCCGACCGCCCTGCTTGGCTCGGTACATCGCGGCATCGGCCCAGCGCATCAGATCCTCGGGGCGCTCCGGGGTGGACGACGTCGCCACACCGACCGAGGCCGACATGAGGAACTCGCCGCCGCCGAGCTCGAACGGGGTGCCGAGCTGCAACCGGAGGCGTTCGGCGAGCGCCATCGCGTGTTCCGCGCTGATGTCGTCGGCGAGCACCGTGAACTCGTCGCCGCCGAGGCGGCCGAGCACGTCGCCGGGTCGCAGCGCCTGCTGCAGACGTCGTGCCACCTGCACCAGCAGCTCGTCGCCCGCGGCGTGGCCCAGTGAGTCGTTGACGACCTTGAAGCGGTCGAGGTCGAGGAACAGCACCGCGATCGAACGTGGCGACCCGGCGTGCTCGTGCACGCGCTGTCGTCCGATGGCGACGTCGAGCAGCTCGGCGAACCTGCCGCGGTTCGGTAGGCCCGTCAGCGTGTCGTGGGTCGCCTGGTGGGCGAGGTCGGCCTCGTTGCGACGCCGCCCCGTCACGTCGCGACAGATGAGCAGCAGCGAGCGGATCGTGCCGTCCGCATGGGGTTCGGGCACGATCGTCGTCTCGCACCAGCCGAGGCGCGGCTCGGCGCCGACGGAGTGCTCGATGGTCTGTGAGCGACCCGTGTCGAGCACCTCCTGGAGGGCGCCCTGCATCAGCCCGTGGTCCATCTCGCCGATCGCCGGCCACTCGCTGCCGGGGAGGTTGCGGCGGAGCCGTTGGGCCGCCGGGTTCGCGAACTCGACCTCGAGCCGGCGGTTCAGCCGGACGATCGGGTCGGGGATGCTGTCGAGCAGATTGCCGAACTGCCGCTGGCTCCGGTCGAGCGCCGCGACCGCCGCGTACTTCTCGTTGATGTCCGAGAGGTGCGCCGTGATGCCCGTCAGCGTGCCGTCCGGTTCACGCGAGGCCTTGAGCGCGACGCGCTGCCAGCTGACGCCGTGGGTGGTGAGGATGCGGATCTCGCTCGACACCGCGTCGAAGGTCGTGTCGACCAGCATCCTGACCCAGTGGTCGGCCTGCGAGTCGTAGTCCTCCGGGTGGATGAACCGCCCGACGTGCTCGCCGATGACCTCGTCGCGGGTGAGGCCGACGAGCTCGTTGGTCCGGTCGTTGGACCGCGTGATGAAGCCTTGGTGGTCGACGACGAAGAGTGGGACGAGTGCCTTGTCGAACAGGGCCTCGTCCTGTTGGACCGAGAGGTCCCACGTGGCCGTGTCGTGGCTGCGGTCGAGCAGGTCGCTGACCATCGCCGTCAGCGCGTCGATCGCGTCGGTGGACTCACCCGATCGCAGCTCCTCGACCCGGGCGCGGAGCTCGGGGTCGAGGTGGTCGACGTCGAGGGAGTCGAGCCAGGCACCCAGGCGCCCAGCAGAGTCGGTCGGGCCAGCAGGGTCGGTCGAGCCAGCCGGGGCGACGGTCGGATCGTTCACCGAGCGGCCCCTTCCTGCCAGATCGGTCGTTGGAGACGCCGATGCTATCGGCGCGGCGGAGCACCTCCACCAGAACCGACCCGTCCCGTGCTCCGACATGACGCCGGACGCGACACCGCCCCGCTCGGAGCGGGGCGGTGTGCGTCGGGATGTGGGGTGTTCTCACTTCCCCTTGAAGTTCGGAGTGCGCTTCTCCTTGAAGGCCCGGGGGCCCTCCTTGGCGTCCTCGGAACCGAAGACGTCCCAGCCGTAGGTGAACTCGTGCTCGAGCGCCTCGTTGAGCCGCATGCCGTTGGTCTCGCGCAGCGTGCGAAGGATCGCCTGCACCGCGAGCGGCCCGTTCTCGCAGATCGTCTGACCGAGCTCGATCGCCTTGTCGAGTGCGGTGCCGTCGTCGACCACGTAGCCGACGAGGCCCAGCTCGAGCGCCTCGTCCGCGCTGATGTGGCGGCCGGTCAACAGCAGGTCGGCAGCGACGGTGTAGGGGATCTGGCGGGGGATGCGGACGACCGAGCCACCCATCGGGTACAGCGACCACTTCACCTCGGAGATGCCGAACTTGGCGGAGCGCCCCGCCACACGGATCTCGGTCGCGCCGAGCAGCTCGGTGCCACCGGCGATCGCGGTGCCCTCGGCGGCGAGGATGATCGGCACGTTCGGCTGCCAGGAGCGCAGCAGCGCCTTCCACGGCAGGTCGGGATCGGCGCCGAGGCGAGCCTGCACGTCGATCTCACCAGGCTTGAGGTCGCCCTGGTGGCCGCCGGCCATCTCCTTGAGGTCGGCGCCCGAGCAGAAGTTGCCGCCGGCGCCGGTGAGCACGATCGCCCGGATGTCGGGGTTGGTCTCGGCCTCGACGAACGCGTCGAGCATGCGCACGAGCATCTCGCCGTTGATGGCGTTCTGCCGCTCGGGGCGGTTCAGCGTGATGATCAGCAGGTGGCCGCGACGCTCGGTCAGCACTGCGGGTCCGTCGACCACCGGAGCAGCAGCCACCTTCGCGGGTGCTGCCTTCTTGGCGGGAGCCTTCTTCGCCGGTGCCTTGCGAGCGGGAGCTGCCTTCTTCGCAGGAGCTGCCTTCTTGGCAGGAGCTGCCTTCTTGGCAGGTGCCGCCTTCTTCGCGGGGGCATTCTTGGCGGGAGCTGCCTTCTTGGCGGGGGCCTTCTTCGCCGGTGCCTTGCGAGCGGGAGCTGCCTTCTTGGCCGGAGCCTTCTTCGCAGGAGCTGCCTTCTTCGCGGGCGCTGCCTTCTTCGCAGGAGCCTTCTTGGCGGGTGACTTCTTGGTGGCCACGGAGGCCCTCCCTCGTTGCTCGGGTGTGCAGCTCGGCACCCTAGAGCAGCACGAGAACGCGTTCTACCTGCTCGCCGACCCGGGGTGACGAGGTCAGTCCGGGAACGGTGCGCCGCCCGCCGCGAGGAACTCGGCGGCAGCATCGGGGAACACGTTGCTCACCAGGAACGGGTCGGTGATGACCGCGTAGTCAGGAGCGAGCTCCTTCGTGTAGCGCTCGATGTAGAGCAGCTGCTTGCCGACCAGCATCAGCTCCTGGGGCGGCGTGCCGCCGAAGTCCTTCATGAGCCCGACGCTCGAGGTGATGAGGTCGCCGAGGCTCACCGAGCCCATGCCCGCATCCAACATCGGCGAGAGGATCATGCCGATGCGTTCGCCGATCTCCTCGTCGGTCCCCATGCCCTCAGGGAACACCCCGACGCTGCGGTACGCCCTGGCGACCCGGGCGAAGTCCCGGTCGAACACGCAGGTGAAGTACAGGTCCCGGGCGACGTCGCGCCACTCGTCCTGGAGCTCGCCCATGATGCCGAAGTCGAGGAAGCAGCCCCGACCGTCGTCGAGCACCCAGATGTTGCCGGCGTGCATGTCGCCGTGGAACGGGCCGTGCACGAGCACCGCCTCGGCCCAGGCCTTGGCGCCTCGGCGGAGTACGAGCTCGCCGTCGATCTCCCGCTCGGCGATCGCCGCGAAGTCGTCCATCGGCACGCCGTGCACCCGCTCCATGCAGATGGTCCTCGGGCCGCAGAACTCCCAGTAGATCTCCGGCGCGGTGACCCAGGTGTTGTCGCCGAACGCGCCGAGCTGATCGCGGAAGCGCTGCTGGCTCCACGCCTCGACGACGGGGTTCAGCTCCTTCGCCGTCAGCTCGTTGAGGTCGTTCCCCATGCCCATCGCGTTCGAGCTGCGTCCCCACTCGGTTCGCTGCGCGACCGACGCGACGCCGTGCAGGACCTTGAGGTCGCGCGTCATCGACTCGCGCAGCTTCGGGCGTTGCACCTTGACCACGGCGCTGCGGCCGTCGAAGAGCTGGCAGGCGTGCACCTGTCCGATCGACGCGGCGGACAGCGGCACGTCGTCGAAGGTCTCGAACAGCTCGCGCACCGGGGCGCCCAGGTCTTCTTCGATCGTGGCCCGCACCAGCTCCGACGGGAACGGAGGGACCTCGTCGAGGCACCGGCGCGCCGGCCCCGCGAGCCACTCGGGGAAGAGTCCGGGCGACGAGGCGATCACCTGGCCGAGCTTCACGAACGTGGCACCGAGGTGGATTAAGCCGTCGATGATGCCGTTCGCCACCGCCGAGGACCACGACGGGTAGCGCCCGGTGACCCGACCGGGCAGCGCACGGAGGATCGACCACACGACGACGCCGGTCACCACGACGATGCGGCGCAGCTCGGCGAGCCCGAACCCGCTCAGGTCCGGGACCTCGGTGACCAGCAGCTCGGGTGGCGGCCCGTCGCTGAAGCCTGACGACCGACCCTGCTCACCGCTGCGGTACATAACTACAGATTCTGTTCCGCTGAGCCGCCGTGTCAAGTGGCGCGCCGTGGCTAGCGTGCGTCTCCATGTCTCGCATCTACATCCACGAGCTCGTCGACGTGCTCGGGACCCATCGGGCCGCGTACCAGCACCACATGACGGCCAACTGGTCGCCCGAGGCCGGGCCGCTGCGTCACCAGCAGTGCTTCGGGGTGTTCTCCGTCGTCGGGTCGACCGGACGGTGGCCCCAGGTGCTCAACCTCTGGGAGTACGAGTCGTGGGATGACCTGGCGCACAACTTCTCGGTCGAGCTGGTCGGGGCCGAGCACCGCGACGAGATGCTCGCGACGTGGTGGACACAGGCGGCGGAGTTCCGCACCGGCGGGCAGGACCGGATCCTCGTCGCACACGATGAGTCGCCGGGCGTCGATGACTGGGCGGCCCGCGGAGGAACCGGTGCGGTTGCCTACCTGCACGAGATCATCGGGACCCGCATCGGCAAGGCACGTGACGCCGTCGACGCGGTCGTCGGCCCCGGAGCCGAGGACCACCAGCGCTTCGGCATCGAGCTGGTCGGTGCGTACCGCACCGCGATGCGCGCGGACGACGAGGTCGTCGCGATCTGGGCGGTGCCGGACTGGGACACCTGGGCGCGCTACGAGGCCGCGGCCGATGGTGGCGACACCGAGTTCTTCCACCTGTGGCAGCGGCTGAGCGGACTGGTCGAGTCCCGCGAGCGCATCCTGATGGTCGACGCCGAGCTGTCGCCGCTGCGCATCGGTCGCCAGCCCGCCGAGTCGGACCGCCGGCCGCTCGATGAGTTCTAGGGGTCAGGCAGTTCTAGAGGTCAGGCAGTTCTAGAGGTCGGGCAGGCCGAGCCCGAGGGTCTGTGCGGTGAGACCACCGTCGATCTCGAGCAGCTTGCCGGTGAGGTACGACCCCGCGGGGGAGCAGAGGTAGAGCACCCCCGCGGCGATGTCCTCGGGTTCGCCGAGGCGCTTGAGCGGCGTGCCCGCTTCCATCTGCTCGCGCAGCGCATCGTCGGTCAGTACGACGTCGAGCGCCGAGGTGGCGACGGAGCCGACCTCGATGCCGTTCACGCGGATCTTCGGGGAGAGGTCCGCGGCCATCTCGCGCGTGAGGTGGCTGAGCGCCGCCTTGGCGGTGCCGTAGGCGGCGAAGCCGCGGTCGGCCATGCGCCCCGCAGCGGACGAGATGTTGACGACCGAGCCGCCGCCCCGTTCGAGCATCACGGGCACGGCCTGCTTGGTCAGCTCGAGCGCGGTGGTGACGTTGAAGGTGATCG
>JAFAFN010000546.1 GCA_023423475.1 Actinomycetes bacterium
GGCGAGAGGAACTCGGTGCTGTGGAAGCCGGTGCCGAAGATGATGGTGTCGACCTCGACCTCGGTCCCGTCCGAGGTGACGATGCCGGACGGCACGATCTTCTCGATCGACGACGAGAGCACGTCGACGTTCGGGCGCAGCAGGGTCGGGTACCAGTCGTTCGCGATGAGCAGACGACGGCACCCTGGCGCGTAGTCCGGGATCAGCGCCTCGGCGGGCAGCTCGGGCGACACCATCGGTGCCAGCTCCTTCGCGAAGCGGTCCTGCAGGAGACGACCGAGCCGGCTGTTCTTGCGCATCAGCGAGAACCTCGCCTCGAAGCGCCAGTAGATCGAGGCGCGGTACGCGCGCTGCAGCGGGGTGACGTGCTCGAGCAACCAGTGCTCCCACGGACGGAAGCGGCGGTCGGGCTTCGGTGCCACGTAGTTGACGCTGCGTTGGAAGAGGGTGAGCCGTCGAGCGACCGAGGCGACCCGCGGCACGAACTGGATCGCGCTCGCGCCGATGCCGATCACGGCGACCCGCTCGCCGCGGAGGTCATGATCGTGGTCCCAGCGCGCCGAGTGGAACCAGGTGCCGTCGAAGCTGTCGAGCCCGGCGATGTCCGGGATGTTCGGTCGGTTCAGCTGGCCCAGGCCGCTGACCAGGACGTCGAACGTCGCCGTCTCGCCGTCAGATGTGGTGAGCGTCCACGTCGAGGTCTCGGACGACCACTCCGCCGACTCGATCTCGACGCCGAGTCGCAGGTTCGGCCCGAGGCGGTAGCGATCGACGAGCGATTCGAAGTAGCCGAGGATCTCGGGCTGCTCGGCGAACTTGCGCGACCAGTCGGTCTTCGGGGAGAACGAGAAGCTGTACAGGTGCGACGGCACGTCGCAGGCGGCGCCCGGGTAGGTGTTGTCCCGCCAGGTCCCTCCGACGCCGTCGGACTTCTCGAAGATCGTGATGTCGTCGAGCCCGAGGTCCTTGAGGCGGATCGCCATGCACAACCCCGCCGCACCGGCACCCAGGATGCCGACCCTGGGCTGGCGCGCACCGGCGGCCAGCGCTGCGGCCACGCGGGCGACCTCGTCCCCCTCGGCGGCGCCGCCCTGGGACCACGACCTGATCCGTCGTGCCAGTGCCACCAGTTCGCTCATCCGGACCCCCGTGCCCTCGACGACGTCCCCCCGGACGTGCGGTGAATCTACCGCGCCGCGCACCCGGGTCGTGTCTCGCCGGGAACGAACGCCGAACCCGACGTGTTCCCCCCTCGACGATCACCCACCACCCCAGAGGAGACACCCGAGATGTCCACGATCGATCTGCACGTCGACGACTTCGAGCGCACTGTCAACGGTGACGGCATCGTCCTGGTGGACTTCTGGGCCTCGTGGTGCGGGCCGTGCCGGGCCTTCGCGCCGGTCTTCGAGGCGGCCGCCGAGGAGCACCCCGATGCGACCTTCGCGAAGGTGGACACCGAGGCCGAACAGGACCTCGCCGCCGCCCTGCAGATCCAGTCGATCCCGACGCTGATGATCTTCCGCGACGGCATCCTCATGTTCTCCCAGCCCGGTGCGCTGCCCAAGGCGACCCTCGACGACCTCATCGGTCAGGTCGAGGCGCTCGACATGGACGAGGTGCGTGCGCAGATCGGCGAGGCGCCCGCCTCCTGAGCTGGCCCGCCCTGCCGGGAGCTGGCCCAGGGTCGTAGATTCGTCCACGTGTGCGACACGATGGTCTCCCTGACCGGCGACGCGGTGCTCTTCGCCAAGAACAGCGATCGGGACCCCAACGAGGCACAGGTGCTCGAGTGGATCCCCGCCGGGCAGCACCGCCTCGGTGCCATCGTGCGCTGCACCTGGATGCACGTGCCCCAGGTACCCCGCACCCACGCCGTGCTCCTCTCACGGCCATGGTGGATGTGGGGCGCCGAGATGGGTGCGAACGAGCACGGCGTGGTGATCGGCAACGAGGCCGTCTTCACCCGGCAGCACGACGGGACCACCGGGCTGCTCGGCATGGACCTGCTGCGTCTCGCCCTGGAGCGCTCGACCGACGCCGACTCGGCGGTCGAGGTCATCGTGACGCTCCTCGAGCGGTACGGCCAGGGGGGATCGGCGAGCCGGGACCACCCCGGCTTCAGCTACGACAACAGCTTCCTGGTGGCCGACCGGAACGGGGCGGTCGTGCTCGAGACCGCGGGCCGCACCTGGGCGACCGAACGGGTGCGCGGACCGGGTCGGAGCATCTCCAACGAGCTCACCATCGCCGGCTTCGCCGACGCGCACTCCGACCGCGTTCGTTCGTGGGTCGCCGCAGCTCGGCGACGACGTCCCGTGACCACCGCCGATGCCGAGCGGGCCACCACGGCACTCGACCTCTTCGCCGCGCTGCGCCGGCACGGGGACGGCCCCGACCCGAGCTACACGATGCTCAACGGTGCGATGGGGTTGCCGTGCATGCACGCCGGTGGCGTGGTGGCGAACAGCCAGACGACGGGTTCGTGGGTCTCGGAGCTGGGCGCGTCGACACGACACTGGGCCACCGGCACCGCCGCCCCCTGCACGTCGATCTTCAAGCCGGTCTCGGTCGCCGTCCCGGTGGACACCGGGGCGCCGCCGACCGGTCGAGCAGACCGCGACAGCTGCTGGTGGCGCCACGAGTCCCTCCACCGGGTCGCCGCACGGGACCTCGGCGGGCTCCTGCCCAGGTTCGCCCACGAGCGTGATGCGATCGAGCGGACGTGGGTCGAGGATCCGCCCGACAGCGTCACCGCGTTCGTCGTCGCAGCCGGGCTCGAGGACCGTTGGGCCGCGGACCTGCTCGGGGCGGATGCACCCGATCGCCGGCCACCGCTGGCTCGCGCGTACTGGCGGCGACAGGACCGTGCCGCCTCGTTCGTCGCCGGCGCGGAGGACCGGGTGCGATCCGCCGCCGGCGTCGGCGCGCGGCGATGAGCGTCGCAGCGGTCGAGCCGACCGGGATCCCCGTCGAGCACGTGGTCGTCGTCGGCGCGGGCCTGGCCGGGCTGTCCGCGGCTCGGACGCTCCACCGTGCGGGCATCGACGTGACCGTGGTCGAGGCCCGCGACCGGGTCGGCGGCCGCACCGAGGCCGGCACGACGGCGGACGGCACCCGGGTCGAGTTCGGTGGTCAGTGGCTGGGCCCCGGTCAGAACCGCATGTACGAGCTCGTCGCCGAGCTGGGCCTCGAGACGTTCCCCACCTGGAACGAAGGGCGCCACGTCACGCTGCTGGGTGGACGGATCGGACGACTCGCCGCCCACCGAGGTGCGGTCCCACGCCTCAACCCGTTCGTGCTGGCCGACCTCTTCAGCGGTCTACGGAAGTTCCAGCGCCTCTCCGAGCAGGTGTCGCTCGATCGACCGTGGACCTCGCCGGACGCGACCTGGGCGGACTCCCAGACCTTCGAGAGCTGGATCCGGGACAACCTGCGCACCGAGGTGGCCCGGACCTACTTCCGGCTCGTGACCGAGGCCGTCTTCTCGACGCAGTCCTGCGACCTCTCGCTGCTGCACGCGCTGTTCTACGCACGCTCGGGAGGTGACCTCGAGACGCTGCTGTCGGTCGACCGCGGCGCGCAGCAGGACTGTGTGGTCGGAGGAGCGGTCAGGGTCGCCGAGGGTCTGGCCACGCAGCTCGGCACCGAGGTGCGGACCGGGTTCGTGGTCCGGTCGATCCGCTGCGACGACGGCGGGGTCGCCGTCATCGACCGGCACGGGGACGTCGTCGAGGGGTCGCACGTCGTCGTCACCCTGCCGCCGACGCTGGCAGGAAGGATCGACTACTCCCCCGCCCTGCCCAGTTGGAGGGACCAGCTGACCCAGCGGCTGCCGGCGGGATCGGTCATCAAGGTGCACTGCGTCTATCCGGAGCCCTTCTGGCGCGACGACGGGCTGACCGGCCAGGTCGCGTCCGAGGAGGGTCCCGTCAAGGTCACCTTCGACAACTCCCCTCCGTCGGGCACCCCGGGCATCATCGTCGGCTTCCTCGAGGGCGACGACGGTCGCCGCTGGGCGCGCCGCAGCGAGGCCGAACGCCGCGACGCCGTGGTCGGCTGCCTCGTCCGCTACTTCGGGCCGAAGGCCGCCGCGCCGCTGGAGTACCTCGAGCGCGACTGGATGGCCGAGGAGTTCAGCCGTGGTTGCTACGGCGCCCACTTCACCCCCGGGGTCTGGACCGCGTTCGGTGAGGCGCTCACCGAACCGGTGGGCCGCATCCACTGGGCGGGCGCCGAGTGTGCACCCGTGTGGAACGGGTACATGGAGGGCGCGGTCCGCTCGGGAGAGCGCGTCGCGAGAGATCTGATCGGGGCCCCAACAGGAGGACTGCCCACATGAGCCACACCGACCCCACGGGGGCCCGCGACGTCCGCATCGAACACGACGCCCTCGGCGAGATCGAGGTGCCGACCGCGGCGCTGTGGCGAGCCCAGACACAACGAGCGGTCGAGAACTTCCCGGTCTCGGGGCGAACCGTCGACGCAGAACTCATCCGGGCGATGGTGCAGGTCAAGCGTGCCGCCGCGCCGGTCAACGCCCGGCTCGGGGTCATCGACGACGACGTCGCCGCGGCGATCGTTGCGGCAGCGGACCGGGTGCTGGCGGGCGAGCACGACGACGCCTTCCCCGTCGACGTGTTCCAGACGGGTTCGGGCACGTCGACGAACATGAACGTCAACGAGGTGCTCTCGACCCTGGCGTCGTCGATCTCGGGGAGCGACGTCCACCCCAACGACCACGTGAACGCATCGCAGTCGTCGAACGACGTGTTCCCGACGGCCATCCGACTGGCGGCCCACGACGCGATCGTCACGTCCCTGGTC
>JAFAFN010000016.1 GCA_023423475.1 Actinomycetes bacterium
ACCTATCGCAGCGACGAGGTCTTCACCGAGCGCTTCGACCGCTCGTTGCTCGGCCCGATCCACTTCGGCGACGACAACATCTTCCAGGTCGAGAGCTACCTCGACTACCACGGCGACAAGCTCGTGCGGCGCTTCGACGCCAACAGCTACCTGCGGCTCAACCGAGCCATGGACCTCCACGACATCGGGCGGGGCCGCGGGGGAGTCGCCCGTGCACTCGCACGGGTGAGCGCCCCGGCGCTCGTCGCGTCGGTGCGCAGCGACTCGCTCTACCCGCCGGTGCAGCAACGTCAGATCCTCGAGGGGCTGAACGCCGGACCCGGCGGCGCCCGATGGGCCGACATCGACTCCCCGCACGGTCACGACGGCTTCCTGATCGAGACCGCGCAGCTCGCGCCCCAGATCGAGGCGTTCCTGCACGACACACGACCCCCGTCCCAGCCCCCCGCTGCTCCGCCGCTCGACGGAGATGCGCGACGACCCATCGGAGGACCGTCATGACCTCTGGCGACCAGCCCGCCCCCGAGACCGCAGCGGCAACGGATCGGCCGACACCGCAGTGGCAGCCCGAGACCGTCGCGATCCGCTCCGGACGTTCGGCCAACGACACCGCCCTGGCGCCGGTGATCTGGGCCTCGTCGACGTTCGTGACCCCGACCGTCGACGAGGGGCGCCGCATGGCGACCTCGACCGGCGCCGAGCGCTTCTACAGCCGCTACGGCAACCCGAGCGTCAACGCGTTCGAGTCCGCGATCGCCGAGCTCGAAGGCGCCGAGGGCGCTCGTGCGTTCAGCTCCGGCATGGGGGCGGTGTCGGCGGTCGTGCTCGGGCTCTGCTCGAAGGGCGACCACATCGTCACCCAGCACCAGCTCTACGCCGGCACCCAGATGCTGTTGCAGTCGGTGTGCCCCCGGTTCGGCATCGACGTCACCTTCGTCGACGGCGCAGATCCGGACGCATGGGAGGCCGCCGTCATCCCCGGACGCACGATGCTGCTGCTCGCCGAGACGCCGGCGAACCCCCGACTCGACCTGGTCGACCTCGCTCGGCTCGGCGCGATCAAGGGCCCGATGAAGGCGGTCGACTCGACCTTCGCCACGCCGCTCGGGCAGCGTCCCCTCGAACACGGCATCGACCTCGTCATCCACTCCGCGACGAAGGCGATCGGCGGCCACAACGACATCTCGCTCGGCGTGATCGCCGGTTCACGGGAGCTGCTGGACTGGGTGTGGGGCTTCGCGGTGCTCCAGGGCGCGAACGCCGGCGCGTTCGACGCCGTCGGAGGACTCAGGGGGCTGCGGACGCTCGCCGTCCGGCTCCGGCAGCAGTCGGCGACGGCCGAGGCGCTCGGCCGGGCGCTCGAGGCCGACGACCGCATCGGCGAGGTCCGCCACCCCCGGCTCGAGTCGCACCCCCAGTTCGAGCTCGCCCAGCGCCAGCTCGACCACGGTGGCGGGCTGCTCACCTTCGAGCTCACCGGTGGTCTCGACGCCGGCCGCCGGTTCGTCGAGTCGACCCAGATCTGCCAGCTCGCCACCTCGCTCGGTGGTCCCGAGACGCTGGTGACGCACCCCGCGTCGACGACCCACGTCAACCTGCTGCCCGACGAGCTCGCCGCGGCGGGCATCACCCCGGGCACCATCCGGATGTCGGTCGGTCTCGAGGCGACCGAGGACGTCATCGCCGACGTGTTCGCCGCGTTGGACGCCACGACCCCTTCCTGAGGGGCACGGCAGCCGGTTCCCCCGACCCGGCCCGGCGCGAAGGTACGATTCCCGCCATGTTCGGCCCGCTCCCCGGCTCATCGTTCGGCCTGCTCGCCGTCGTGCACGCCGCGGTGGCCGACGTCGTCGATCCGGCGACGGCATCGGACGAGGCATCGAGCCGCCTGTCGATGGTGATCACCGGACTGATCGTGCTCGCCGTGTTGATCGCCATCTCGACCGTCGTCTTCTGGCGTGCGACCAAGCCCGACCGCTCGGCCAACCGCGAGCTCGGCATCCGGTGGATCCAACCCGAGGAAGGTCAGGCGGCGACCTGGGCGGGCGCCGCGCCGCCCGTCGCCACCGAATCGGGCACACCGCCGTCCGCGCCGGCGTCGCCGGCTGCTCCCACGCCGGTCGCCGATGGCGCCGGACCGGAGTTCGGGTCGCTCCGACCTGCTCCGGCGGATGGATAGCCTGAGCCCATGTCAGGATTCGATCCCGCCGAGATGGTCCAGCGATTCGCAGAGCGTGCTGCGTCGGTGAAGCGGCGGCAGATCCCACCGGTCGAGGGCGAGGCTCGCCGTGACTTCATCCGTCAGGCCGAGACCGACTTCCAGGACTACGCCCTGATCGGCGATGCCGTCCCGTCGGTCGAGGACGGTGTGCTCGTGCTGCGCATCGACCTGCGCCCCGCCGACCAGCGCGGCTGACGGTCGACGTGGCCGACGGTCAGGGCGCCGTGCACTCGCCGCGCTACGAGTCAGCGATCCGCCGCATCGACGCCGCGAATGCCGAGGACCCGACCCGGGTCATCTGGCGTGGCGAGGAGCGGGTCAAGGAGCTGTTGCACGCCGAGTTGATGACCCGGCACGTGCTCGAGCTGGACCCCGATGCCGACGAGCTCCAGCTGATCGCTGCCCGCGCCCACCACTTCCGGCGCTGGACCCGCCCCCGATCGGACTTCCCGGAGGGTCGTGCCGGCTACCTGCGGTGGCGGACCGCGGCCAAGAAGTTCCACGCGGACGAGGTCGCCGCCCTGCTCGCGGAGGAGGGCTACACCCCCGACGAGATCGACCGGGTCGCCGCCATCATCCGCAAGGAGGGCATCACCCGCGGCGCCGGCGCACCGTCGGACCCTGCGGCGCAGGTGCACGAGGACGCGCTGTGCCTGGTCTTCCTCGAGACCCAGCTCAGCGACATCGCGGGACGTCTCGGCGAGGACGAGACCGTCGCGGTGCTGGTCAAGACGCTGCCGAAGATGTCACCCGAAGGAGTGGCCGCAGCAGGTCGGCTCGAGCTCGATGATTGGAGCCGTGAGCTGTTGGGTAGGGCTGCGGCGGGCGATCAGTAGCGACGGCGAGCGCCGGCGCTCGACCATCGAAAGTCGGGGCGCATCCCCTACGCTGGATGCGCAGAGCTGTACTGGCGGAGGCGAGGACCGTGACAGACGTCGACGACATGGGAGGGAAGCCGCCGTTGGGTGCGCTCTTCTCGACGGCCGCGTCCGACAACGCCGAGGTCGTGCCACCGACGGTGCCCCGAGGGCCCGAGTCGATGTGGAGCA
>JAFAFN010000026.1 GCA_023423475.1 Actinomycetes bacterium
CACCTGGGTCGTGTGCGACATGCGCTCGCCGGGCATCGAGATCCGCGAGATCCGCACGATGAGCCACGTCACCGACTTCTGCGAGGTCTTCTACGACGAGGTCCGCATCCCGCTGAAGAACGTCGTCGGCGGCATCAACAACGGCTGGCGCACCGCGATGTCGACGCTCAGCTTCGAGCGCGGCACCGCCTTCATGGCCGACCAGGTCGAGCTGGCCTCGACCGTCGAGCACCTGATCGAAGAGGCGAAGGTCCGCACCGGACCCGACGGCCGCCGCCCGGCGATCCAGGACGACGAGATCGCCCGACGTCTCGCGACCGCACGTGCCGAGGTGTCCGCCCTGCGGGCGATGACCATCACCGGCATCTCCCGCACCGCGCGCACCGGCGTGCCGGGCCCCGAGGGTTCGATCGTCCGCCTCTTCCACGGCGAGCTGCACCAGCGGGTGTACCAGCTGGCGCTCGACATCATCGGCCCCGAGGCGCTGCGCCTCACCCCCGTGGACGGCGAGGGCGTCTGGACCGGCCCCTACCTGCAGTCGTTCGCCTACACCATCGGTGGTGGCACCACCGACATCCAGCGCAACATCGTCGGCGAGCGCGTGCTCGGCCTCCCCAGGCCCTGAGCCGGGCGCACCCAGGAGACACCATGGATCTGCTTCCCACCGAAGAACAGGGCGAGATCGTCGCGACGGTCCGCACCCAGCTCGTCAAGAACTTCGACCTGCACGCCCTCGCGGCGAAGGACGGCGCCTCATCGGTCGTCGACCGCGAGCTCTGGGCCCGTTGCGCCGAGCTCGGCTGGTTCGGCCTCGGGCTGAGCGAGGACCTCGGCGGCGTCGGCTACGGCCTCGTCGAGGAGTCCCTGCTCTTCACCGAGCTCGGCCGCCACGCCACACCCGGGCCCTTCCTCGCGACGGTGCTCGCCACACGCCTCGCCGCGTTCACCGGGCACACCGATCTCGCGACCTCGATCCTCTCGGGTGAGCAGCTCGTCGCCCTCGCCGAACCCCACGGCGACCTCGACGCCACCGCAGGCGCGACCGTCTCGGGCACCTACCGGGTCACCGACGGCGGCGACGCCGACCTGGTCCTCGTCATCACCGGCGGCGGCGCGGCCATCGTCGCGGCCGCCGACCTCCCGGCCGAGCCGATCCCGTCGCTCGACCTGCTGGTGCCGACCGCCATCGGCACCGTGGACGGCGCGCCGACGATCACCCACCTGGCCGACGCCAGCGACCTGCGGCTGCACGGCACCGTGCTCGTGGCCGCCCAGCTCGCCGGCAACGCCGAGGCGACCGCGGAGCAGTCCACCCAGTACGGCAAGGACCGCGAGCAGTTCGGTACACCCGTCGGCGCGTTCCAGTCCTACAAGCACCGCTGCGCCGACATGGCCGTGCGTGCCGAGGCATCGATCAGCCTGACCCGCTACGCCGCCCTCGCCGTCGTCGACGAGCTGCCCGATGCGCCGTTCCACGTGCACGCCGCCCGTTCCATGGCCGGCGGCGCGGCGATCCAGAACGCGCAGATCAACGTGCAGAACCACGGCGGCATCGGCTTCACGTGGGAGCACACCGCGCACCGCTACGTGACGCGCGCGCAGGTGCTCAACCGCACCCTGGGCGACACCCGCGCCCACCTCGAGCTCTTGCTCGAGCAGCCCACCCCCGCCTGATCAGGACAGGCCCTGATCAGGACAGGCCCCGATCACGACAGGCTCTGCCCGTGCCGACCGGCGCCGCCGGCGAAGCGGGCCGCGCCGGCGCGCGTCTCCCCTGAGCGGATCGGCACCATGCCGTGGCGGATCTCGTTCTCGAGCGCGTCGGGCAACTCCATGCCCCACTGCTCGTAGCTCGAGGCCCGGTCCGACCGCAGGCACAGCTGAGGGAACGATGACAGCTGCGCCGCGAGCTCGACCGCGCCATCGAGCGCACCGCCGGCGTCGGTCACGCGGTTGGCGAGCCCCCACTCGCCGGCCTCGACGCCCGACACCCCGCGACCGGTGAGGATCATGTCGAGCGCGCGGCTCTGACCGATGAGGCGCGGCAGTCGCACCGTGCCGCCGTCGACGAGCGGCACACCCCAGCGCCGGCAGTAGACGCCGAAGGTGGCGTCGTCCGCGGCGACGCGAAGGTCGCACCAGAGCGCGAGCTCGAGCCCGCCCGCGACCGCGTGGCCCTCGACCGCGGCGATCACCGGCTTGGAGAGGGCCATGCGGGTGCAGCCCAGCGGCCCGGGCAGCGACATGACCTCCTCGACCCGGTTGCCGCGACCCTCGCCGATCGCATGCAGGTCGGCGCCGGAGCAGAACGTGCCCGATGCTCCCGTGAGCACCGCGACGTCCAACGCGTCGTCCTCGTCGAACGCCGAGAACGCGACGTGCAACGCCTCGGCGGTCGCCCCGTCGATCGCGTTGCGACGCTCGGGCCGGTCGATGGTGACGACCAGCGTGCGGTCCAGGGTCTCGGTGCGCACGGTCATGAGCCTCACCGTAACGTGCGACCCATGACCAGGGACCTCCTCGTGACCTCCGAGGGCATCATCTCCGGCGAGCTGTCGATGGCGGACCACCCGGTGCAGATCGGTGCGGCCACCTCGCTGCACGAGCTCGACGACAGCAGCACCTTCGGCAGCGTCGCGTTCGTCGAGAGCTTCGGCAACGTCACCGCGCTCGACGTCGACGGCGAGCTGCTGATGATCGACGCGGGCGGCGTGCTGGCCGCGGGCGACGTGCACCGCGAGCTGCGGGCATGGACCGACTCACCGCTGCACACCGCCGTGTACACCCACGGCCACGTCGACCACGTGTTCGCGGTGCCGCTGTTCGAGGCCGAGGACCGCGCCCCTGCGCCGCGGGTCGTCGCGCACGAGAACGTGCCGCGCCGCTTCGACCGGTACCAGCTGACCAACGGCTACAACGGCGTCATCAACCAGCGGCAGTTCCAGCTGCCCGTGCCGATGTTCCCGGCGCACTTCCGCTACCCCGACGAGACCTACCAGCTCGACCTCACGATCGAGGTCGGTGGTCTCGTCGTCGAGCTGCACCACGACAAGGGCGAGACCGACGACGGCACGTGGGCCTGGATCCCCGAGCGGTCGATCCTGTGCACGGGCGACCTCTTCATCTGGGCGGCGCCGAACTGCGGCAACCCGCAGAAGGTGCAGCGCTTCCCGTGGGAGTGGGCCGTCGCGCTCCGCAAGATGGCCCGTGTCGGCGCCGAGCTGATGCTCCCTGGCCACGGTCTGCCGATCGCCGGTCGTGAGCGCATCGCGATGGTGCTCGACGACAGCGCCGAGCTGCTCGAGTCGATCCACTCTCAGGCGCTCGACCTGATGAACGCGGGTGCCCGCCTCGACGACCTCATCCACACCGTGACGGTGCCCGAGCGCCTGCAGGGCCTGCCCTGGCTGCAGCCGGTCTACGACGAGCCCGAGTTCGTCGTGCGCAACCTCTGGCGGCTCTACGGCGGGTGGTACGACGGCAACCCCGCCACCCTCAAGCCAGCCCCCGAGGCCGCCCTCGCGACCGAGGTCGCCGACCTGGCCGGTGGCGCCTCGGTGCTGGCCGAACGAGCACAGGCACTCAGCGAGGCGGGCGACCATCGCCTTGCCTGCCACCTTGCCGAGTACGCCGTGCTCGCCGCACCCGAGGACCCCGCGATCCACCGCGTGCGGGCCGCGGTCTACCGCGCCCGCGGCGCACAGGAGCGCTCACTCATGGCCCGTGGCGTCTACCGCTGGGCGCAGAGCCAGTCGGAGGAGCTGGCGCAGTCCGACGCCCCGGCTCAGGCCGACTGACCGGGCCTCCACGCAGGGTCGCGACCGATGAACGCCAGCACCCGGTCCTGCGCAGAGGCGTCCTCGGACACCGCCACCCTCGGCCCGTAGTGACCGCTGGTCCGCAGGACCTCGTCCATCGGCTCCATCCCGGCGAGCATCTCGGCGCACGTGTCGCCGTCGAGCTCGACCTGCTGGCCGGTCGCGACGCCGAGATCCCACCGGTGCAGGAACACGTCCGAGATGTAGATCTGCTCGACCACCGCGCCGAGCGTCATCGATCCCATGTGTGGGAAGTCGTGCACCTGCTCGGCCGTCGACGGATCGTCGAGCAGCGCCTGCACCGCCTCGGTCTGCGCGTGCCACGCGCCGGCCGGATCCTCGGCGACCGACGGCCCGTCGGGCAGCTCGATCCCGGTGCTGCCGACGAGGAAGGACGGGAACCACTCGACGAGGTGCCCGACCACGTCGCGTGCCACCCAGCCATCGGGCGGCGCGGGCTGGTCCCACGCCGCCGGACCGACGGCATCGACCGTCGCGGAGAACTCCGCCGCCACCGACCGGTGGCGATCCGCGGCCGGCATCACAGCTCGCTGATCAGGGCATCGAGCTTGGCGTAGCCCTGGTCGACGCCGGTCTCCATGCCGCTGGCCATGAACTGGTCGCGACCCACGAAGCTGTCGACGAGGGACTGCGCCCGCAGTCGGGTGCGACCATCGCCGAGGTCCTCGAAGCGGAGCGTCTCGAGCGCCACGCTCTCGGGCATGCCTTCGAAGGTGAAGGTCTGCACGATGCAGTCGTCACGGACGTCGTGGAAGCAGCCACGGAACCAGTACTCGTTGCCGTCACGGCGGGCGACGTAGCGCCAGCGGCCGCCGGGCGTCGGGTCCCAGTCGACGATCTCGGTGTCCATGTGGTCGGGTCCCACCCATCGGGCGAACACCTCGGGGTCGAGGTGCGCCTTCATCAACTGCGCCGGGGTGGCGTCGAAGTCGCGTGTGATGTGGATCATCGGGACCTCTGGGTCGGCCTCGATCTCCACCTGGTATCGGGTGTCGGTGCTCATGATGCTGCTCCTCGTTGTGCTGTTTGGTCGTCCTGGTCGCTCGAGGCGCGGGTCGCCTCGCCGTTCATCTCCGCCAGCACCGTGTCCAGGCGCTCGAAGCGCTGCTGGGCTCGCTCGCGGTACCGCTCGATCCACTTGGTGGTCATGTCGAGGACCTCCGCCTCGAGGTGGCAGTGACGCCGTTGCGCGTCCTTGCGCTGCGAGACCAGCCCGGCATCCGCCAGCACCTTGAGGTGCTTCGACACCGCCTGGACCGAGACCTCGTAGGGCTCGGCCAGCTCACCGACGGTGGCATCGCCGACGGCGAGCCGAGCGACGAGATCACGTCGTGTCGGGTCCGCCAACGCGGAGAACACCTTCGAGAGCTCGTCGTCCGCCACCTGACCTCGTCTTTCTCAACTGCTTGGTTGAGGATCACTCTACGC
>JAFAFN010000081.1 GCA_023423475.1 Actinomycetes bacterium
TCGGTCTCGTCCTGGTCGTGATCAGCCTGACCACGGGGATCGACGCGCTGACCGCCGTCGGGCTGATCTGCCTGTCGTTCTCTGCGCTGCTGTTCGTCGGTGCGCCGGTCGTCGCGATGTTCCGGAGCCAGATGGTCGAGGAGCGCACCGAACGTCGGCGCTGAAGGGCCCCGAGGTCGGGACTAGCGTTCGACAGCCATGGCGACCTACCTCGACCGGATCCTCGACGCCCACCGCGAACGTGCCCGCGGCGACCGTCGCGTCACCGATGTGCTCGTGGAACGGTGCGCCGACGCGGGGCCGACACGGGGGTTCCGGGACGCACTCGCCGGTGGCGACCGACTCCGTGTGATCTCCGAGGTCAAGCGCCGCTCACCATCCAAGGGTGACCTCGCCATCGATCTCGACCCGGCGGCGCTCGCCGAGCAGTACCGCGACGGAGGGGCGAGCTGCCTGTCGGTGCTGACCGACGAGGACCACTTCGGTGGCTCGGCGGACGACCTCGCGGCAGCTCGTGCCGCGGTGGCGCTGCCGGTGCTGCGCAAGGACTTCACCGTCAGCGCCAACGACGTCGTCGATGCCCGCCTCATGGGCGCCGACTGCGTGCTCCTGATCGCCGCGGCGCTCGACGACGCCGAGCTGGCCGACTTCGCGGCGTTGGCCGCCGAGATCGGCCTGGACGCGCTGGTCGAGGTGCACGACGAGGCCGAGCTGGAACGGGCGATCGAGCACACGCGGACCAGGTTGGTCGGAGTGAACCAGCGGGACCTCGTGACCTTCCAGGTCGACCAGGCCCGGGCGGTCCGCGTGGCCGCCGAGATGCCCGAGGACACCGTGCGGGTCGCCGAATCCGGCGTCCGTGGGCGTGACGACGCCCTCGCGCTCGCCGCCGCGGGCTACCACGCGGTGCTCGTCGGGGAGCACCTGGTCACCTCGGGTGACCCTGCGGCGGCGCTCGACGCGCTGCGGGTGCCGACCGAGGCCTGAGCGTCGCTCCGGGTGCCGACCCTCCACGGACCGGACGTCGTCGGCCGGTAGCGTTCGCGACGTGTTCGTCAAGATCTGCGGTGTCACCAACGAGGAGGACGCGCTCAAGGCCGTCGGCCTCGGTGCAGACGCCGTCGGCTTCGTGTTCGCCCCCAGCCCACGTCAGGTCAGCGCCGGACAGGTTCGCGACATCGTGCGCCGGCTGCCCGCCGAGATCATGACCGTCGGTGTGTTCCGGGACCAGTCCCCGCAGTTCGTCATCGACACCGTGCAGACCGCGGGTCTTCGCGCTGCACAGCTGCACGGCCACGAGACCCCTGCAGATGCTGCCGAGATCCGCCCGTACGTCCAGGCGTTGATCGTCGCGTTCCCGGCCGGTGACCCGGGTCTCGCCAAGCTCGACGACTACGGCGCAGATGCGATCCTGCTCGACGCCCCGGCGCCCGGGTCGGGGCAGATGTTCGACTGGTCGCTCACCGACGGGGTGCCGACCAATCAGCGGCTCCTGCTCGCGGGTGGACTCGACCCCGACAACGTCGCGACCGCGATCGCCCGGGTGCGGCCCTGGGGCGTCGACGTGTCGACCGGCGTCCAGGTGGACGGCGACCCGAGCCGCAAGGACGCACTCAAGGTGCAGGCGTTCATCCATGCCGCACGGGCAGCCGCCGAAGGTCACGAGGACCGCGACTCGACGGGTGACGGGCCCTTCGACTGGGGCGAGCTCGGCATCTGATCGGATCGGGATCCGCGTGTGTTTGCCCAACTCGTTTCGGGGGCACCAGCCGGGAGCGGTACCTTGCCTGCGTGATCGACACGATGGGCGACCCCGGCAGCGACGGACGGTTCGGCGAGTTCGGCGGCACCTACGTGCCCGAGACCCTGGTCCCTGCGCTCCACGAGCTCGACGCAGCGTTCCGGGAGGCATGGGCCGACCCGGGGTTCCGGGCCGAGCTCGACCACCTGCTCACCGAGTACGCCGGCCGGCCGAGCCCGCTCACCGAGTGCGAACGCCTCAGCGAGGAGTTGGGCTGCCGGTTGTTCCTCAAGCGTGAGGACCTCAACCACACCGGCTCGCACAAGATCAACAACGTGCTCGGCCAGGCGTTGCTGGCGAAGCGGATGGGCAAGACCCGCCTCGTCGCCGAGACCGGCGCCGGCCAGCACGGCGTGGCGACGGCGACCGCAGCGGCGCTGCTCGGCATGGAGTGCCTCGTCTACATGGGCGAGGTCGACATGGTCCGCCAGGAGCTCAACGTGTTCCGGATGCGGCTGCTCGGCGCCGAGGTCACCCCTGCGGTGTCCGGGAGCCGGACCCTCAAGGACGCCGTCAACGAGGCCATGCGGTACTGGGTCTCGGCCGTCGAGGACACCCACTACTGCCTCGGATCGGTCATGGGGCCGCATCCGTACCCGTGGATGGTGCGTGAGTTCCACCGGGTCATCGGCAGCGAGGCAGCCGAGCAGTGCCGGGAACGCCTCGGCCCCGACCATCCGACGGGGCGTCCCGACGTGGTGGTGGCCTGCGTCGGAGGCGGCTCGAACGCCGCGGGCATCTTCTCGGGCTTCGCCGAGGACCCCGACGTCGAGCTCGTCGGCGTCGAACCCGCCGGGGGAGCAGCGGTCGGCCACGGGGTGCCCGGCATCGTGCACGGGATGAAGTCGTACCTGATGCAGGACGAGTTCGGGCAGGTGCTCGAGGCGGAGTCGATCTCGGCGGGGCTGGACTATCCGGGGGTCGGACCCGAGCACGCGCATCTCGCCGCGATCGAACGGGCGAGCTACGAGCCCGTCAGCGACGACGAGGTGATCGCCGCGTTCAAGCTGCTGTCGCGCACCGAGGGCATCATCCCCGCGCTCGAGTCGGCGCACGCGATCGCCTGGGTCGCCCGCGAGCGCGAGCGGCTCCGGGGCCGCACCGTGGTGGTCAACCTCTCGGGACGAGGCGACAAGGACGTCGCGCAGATGATGGACATCCTCGGAGGAGACCTGTGACCGAGCTGGATCCCACGACCTGGCTGCCGCGGGCCGCGCTGGGCACGTCGCTCGAGCATCGGGTCACGAGCGGCGGCAAGTGCCTCGTGCCGTACCTGACCGGTGGGCTCGACGGCTGGACGACGATGGTGTCGGCGGTCGCATCCGCCGGTGCCGACGGCATCGAGATCGGCATCCCGTTCTCCGATCCGGTGATGGACGGTCCGGTCATCCAGGAGGCGTCGGACCGTGCGCTCGCCGCGGGTGCGACACCGCCGGGCATCCTCGACGAGCTGGCACGTCTCGACGTCGACGTCCCGCTCGCGGTCATGACCTACGTGAACCTCGTCTACCGGTTCGGCTACGAGCGCTTCGCCCAGACGCTCGTCGAGTCCGCGGTCTCCGCGGCGATCCTGCCGGACCTGCCCCTCGAGGAAGCAGGGGAGTGGTGTGATCTCGCCGACGCGGCAGGTGTCGAGACGGTGATGCTCGCGGCGCCGACGGCATCGGACGAACGGCTCGCGCGTGTCGTGGCCCGCGCACGCGGCTTCGTCTACGCGGTCGGACTGCTTGGCATCACCGGCGAGCGCGAGCAGCTCGCCGCGTCCGCGCGGGTCATCGCCGCCCGCGCGAAGGCGGTGTCGGATCGACCCGTGCTCGTCGGCGTGGGCATCTCGACCCCGGAGCAGGCCGTCGAGGTCTGCGAGGTCGCGGACGGTGTCGTCGTCGGCTCGGCGATCGTCCGACGCGCGCTCGAGACCGGGTCGCCGGACGCGGTCGCGGACCTCGTCGGCTCGTTCCGCGACGCGCTCGACCGCGGCTGACGCAGGTCCGCGCCGCGCGGCCGTCGCGCGAGAACCCAGTGATTTCAAGGGTTTCTGTTTCCATTCGGCGTAGGATCGTGGTAGTTACATCAATGGAATTTGGCGTCGGAGGACGTCAACGCACCGTGGGGTCGTCCCTCGCGGGGGGAACGACCAGGAGGATTCACATGAACAAGACCGAGCTCATCGAGACCATCGCGCAGCGCACCGACATCGCGAAGAAGGACGTCCAGTCCGTCCTCGACACCTTCGAGGAGATCGCCGGCGACGTGGTGGCCAAGGGCAAGGAGACCCTGACCATCCCGGGCTTCCTCAAGTTCGAGCAGACCTTCCGTGCCGCGCGCTCCGGCCGCAACCCGCAGACCGGCGAGACGATCCAGGTCGCAGCGACCAACGCTGCCAAGGTGACCGCCGGCGCCAAGCTCAAGAACCGCGCCAAGTCCGGCAAGTGAGCTGACCGCCTGCAGCGGCCGATCGGCCGTCTGCGAGCGGTGACATGACTCGAACGGGGTCGTTCCCTCCATGGGAGCGGCCCCGTTGCGCGTCCCCGGACGGGTAGCCGGTCCACCTATCATCGGCGGATGGCACAGCTCAGCGTCGGCGACAGGGCACCCGCTTTCGGGTTGAAGGACCAGACGGGCGCCACGGTGCGGCTCTCTGCGTTCAAGGGACGCAAGGTCCTGGTGTTCTTCTATCCGAAGGCCGACACGCCGGGTTGCACCACCCAGGCATGTGGCCTGCGCGACGTCGCCGAGGACATCGGGGACACCGTCGTGATCGGCATCAGCCCTGACCTGCCCGAGAAGCTCGCCCGCTTCGACGACAAGCACGAGCTCGGCTTCACGCTGCTGTCCGACCCGGAGCACGCCACCGCCGAGAAGTACGGCGTCTGGGGCGAGAAGAAGCTCTACGGCAAGGTGTACATGGGGATCATCCGCTCGTCGTTCCTCATCGACGAGTCCGGCAAGGTCGAGCAGGCTTGGTACAAGATCAGCCCGAAGGACACGCCGCTCAAGCTGCTCAAGGCCCTGTCGGCCTGATCGCCCGTCCCGGTCGGGCGCCGGTCCCGAGCGGTCGCGTCAGTCCCGACGCTCGTCCGCGAGGCGCAGTCGCTCCTCGAACTCGGCGTCGGACTTGGACATCGCCCACTTGCGTCCGGCGGCGACGAGTCCCAGTGCGATGGCGATCAGGATGATCCACCGGAGCTTGTGGGATCCGCCGTCGTTCGAGTTCGCGTTGTCAGCCATCTCGTCAGGGTATGCCGTGGTGACGCACTAGAGTTCGACCTCTGGCCCGGGTGGCGGAATGGTAGACGCGGCGGACTCAAAATCCGCTGTCCGAGAGGGCGTGTGGGTTCGAGTCCCACCCCGGGTACCGCCGGCGTGATCGCAGAGAATCCGCTCCGTGCGGCGGTCGCTGACTACTGTTCGGCCGATGTCGACGGCGATCCTGGCGCAGTACACCTCGGAGACGACGAGCGACGCGTACACGTTCGTGCTCGTCGGTCTCTACCTGCTGGCGGCGGTGTTCTACATCGTCGTGATGTGGAAGATCTTCACCAAGGCCGGGGAGCCTGGCTGGCACTCGCTCATCCCGATCTACAGCACCTACAAGATCATCAAGATCGCCGGTCGTCCCGGATGGTGGCTGCTGCTCCTCTTCGTGCCGTGCGTGAACTACGTCGTCGGGTTCGTCGTGCTCTTCGACCTCGCGAAGGCGTTCGGGCGGAGCTCGGCGTTCGGCGTCGGCACCGCGTTGCTCTCCCCGATCTTCCTCCCGATCCTCGCCTTCGGCTCCTCGGAGCACTTCGCGACCGAGCAGCGGCGAGAGCGAGCGCTCCGGGCGCAGCAGCCCTACGCCCGCCCCCAGGGGTGGTCACCGATGCCGGCCGCGCCGTCGGCGCCGAGCCTCGTGGGTTCCACGCCGAACGAGAACCCGTGGCCCACTCCCGGTGCGCAGGGCACGACCCCGTTGGGGCGCACCGCGGCGCCACCGCCGATCGCTCCGATGCCCGAGCTCACCACGCCCCCTGCGCCGGCGCCGATCACCCCGGCAGCACCGATCGAGCCAGCGGCGCCGATCGTCCCGGCGGCGCCGATCGTCCCGGCAGCGCAGGCAGTGGCACCTGAGCCCTCAGTGCCCGAGCCCGCCGTTCCCGAGCCCACCGTTCCCGACGTCGCCGCCCCATCGGCGCCGGTCGCCGGCTGGTACACCGACCCCGGTGGTTCCGGTGGTCTGCGCTACTGGGACGGCACCGCCTGGACCGACCAGGTCCACTGAGTCGGTTCCGGCTCAGTCCAGGTAGCGAGCGCGCAGGGCATCCTGCGCGTCGGCGTCGAGCCCGAGGCCCTCGTCGAAGTAGCGCTCGATCGACCCGAAGGTGAGCTGCACCTCGTCGAATGCCGCGTCCAGGTAGGACGGGTCGACCCGGAACACCGGCTCGAGCAGGTCCGGATCGCCGCCGGCCGCGGCGAACTGGTCGATGATCGGGCGGAACGACTCGACCACCGGCTCGCTGCTGCGCAGGTAGTCGGCGAGGACCGTGTCGTGGTCCACGCCGAGCAGCGTGAGCAGCGCAGCGGCCGCCCACCCGGTGCGGTCCTTGCCGGCGGTGCAGTGGAACAGCGCCACGTCGGAACGACCGGCGAGGTCCGAGTAGAGCGTGCGGTACGAGGCCCTGGCGCTCTCGAGGGTGACGAGTCCCCGATAGGTCGACAGGTAGTGGGCGGCGATGTCGCCGCTGCGGAGGATCTCGTCGGCCTTGACCGGATCGGTGAACAGGTCCTCGAGGTGAGCGGCGACGCTCGACTCGGCGCCCGCGAGCACGTCCAGGTGCACCAGGTCGACACCGGGCGGCAGGCGGTCGGGGAGGTGCGTCGCCTCGCCCTCGGTCCGGAGGTCGTACACGACGGCCAGGCCGAGGTCCTCGAGCAGCGGCGCGTGCTCGTCCGCGTGGTCGAGCTGTCCCGAGCGGTAGAGCTGGCCGGCACGCACGCGTCGGCCCTCGACGGTGCGCTGGCCGCCGACGTCACGGAGGTTGGTGATGCCGGGGATCTCGATCGCGGGGAGGTGCTGGTCGTCGATGCTCACGGCCCGGGACGCTACTTCGCCGCGACCCCGGGCTGATCGCGTGACTCGCCCATCACCCGGGCGATCGTCGCGGCGCCGGCGTCGTCGAGCTGCTCGATCGGCACCCGCAGCGGGATCCGCCAGTTCGGATGCTCGTCGACGGTGCCCGGCAGGTTCGGGCGGTGGTGCTCGCCGATCGCGTCCTCGAGCGTGGCGATGGCGAGATCGCTCCCGCTGCGCGCCAGCCCGAGGTGAGCGGCGACGATCACCTCGTCGACGGGGACCTCGGCCATCGGGTCGACCCCGGCGAGACGGGCGAGGCGACCACGCAACTCGGCCTCGGCACGGTGGTCGGCCGGGAGCCCGGCGGCCATCCGGTCGGTCTCGTCGTCGCCGCTCCAGAGCCCGGCGACGGTGGGCAGGTCGTGGGTGGTCAACGCGGCGAGCGAGGCGGCGGGCCAGCCCGATGGGTCGTCGTCCTCGAACCAGCCGATCCGGTAGCCGAACACGTTCCGTCGGCCCATCGCCTCACGGACCGACGGCTCGACCGTGCCGAGGTCCTCGCCGACCAGGCACGCACCGGCCCGGGCCGCTTCCATCAACGCCAGGTCCAGCAGCTCGACGACGCCGGGCGCGCCGTCCGCTGCGCCCTGGCGGACGTACCCGCCGTCCCGGGCGTCACCGCCCGAGGGGATCCAGAACAACCGGAACAGGCCCATGACGTGGTCGATGCGGAGCGCGTCGCAGTGGGCGAAGGATCGCCGCAGCGTGTCGATCCAGGGCCGGTAGGCAGCGGCACGGAGCTTCCAGGGAACATAGGGCGGGAGTCCCCAGTCCTGACCGAGCGGTCCCAGATCGTCGGGCGGCGCGCCGATCGAGCAGTCGAGTGCCAGCAGGTCCTGGTCGATCCACGCATCGGCACCCGAGGGGTCGAAGCCGACGGGGAGGTCGGCCAACAGCCCGGCGCCTGCGGCCGCCGCCACCGACAGCTGCCGTTCGGCCTCGTGCTGCAACCAGGTCCAGAACTCGACCCGGTCCCGGTGCGCGTCGGCGAACACGGCGACGACGGCGGCGTCGGGGTGACGGTGCTCGGCGGGCCAGTCCCTCCACCCGCTGCCGTGGTGCTCCGCAAGCGTGCAGAACACCGAGTGCGACCACGTGGTCCCGTCGGCATCGGTGACGGCCGCCCGAACGACCGGGTCGTGGCGCACCTCGTCCCAGATGCGTTCGAGGACGTCGAGCTTCAGGCGCCACACGGCATCGCGGTCGATCCTCGACGTCGAGTTGAGCGCCGCTCCTGCTGCGGCCGCGCGGTCCAACGCCGCGCCGAGCGCCCGAGCGCCGTGGACCGCGGTGACGTCGAGGTAGAGCATCGACAGGCTGCGCCGCGACGAGGCGTAGTAGGGCGACGGCTGCTGG
>JAFAFN010000015.1 GCA_023423475.1 Actinomycetes bacterium
CCACCTGCGCCGGAGTCCTCGGCGACCGAGGTGTCGGCGACGGAGAGCAAGGTCACCTTCGTCGGTGACAACAGGGCCACGGCCCGGCGCGCTGCGTCGAGCGAGACCTCGGAGCCGTCGGTGGCGATCAGCGCGTGCATGGTGTTCCTCGTCTTCGTGTCGTGGTGCTCACCACGTCGGTCGCGTCGCTGACAACCTACCGGCACCGGCGGACGCTCCGACCGAGCCGCGGTCCCCGGTCGGGAGGTTCGCAGCGTGTTCGCGTCGGGTTCATGGAACTGTCCTGGGGTCCTCCGGTACGGTCCTGGCCATGGTCGGGGGATGGCAGGGACGGCTCGACGCCGCGGGCGCTGGACGCGCGCCGGTGTCGCGCCGCACGTTGTTGAAGTGGTCGGGATCGGCGGGGGTGGTCGCCGCGGTGGCCACGCTGGCGCCGGCGTGCACACCGCAGATCGACCCGTCCCTGGGTGCGGACGCGAACGGTGTCGTGCTGCTGCCGGGCTTCACCAGCCGGATCATCGCCCGCGGTGGGGAGCCGGTGCCGGGGACCGACTTCGAGTTCCGCTGGTTCCCCGACGGCGCCGCGACCTTCGTCGACGCCGAGGTGCCCGGTGGCTGGTACCTCGCGGTGAACCACGAGATCCCGGCGATCGGCGGCGTCACCTCGATCCGGTTCGCGCCGGATGGCACGGTCAGCGACGCCCGGTCCATCTGCGCCGACACCGCGATCAACTGCGCGGGCGGCGCGACGCCCTGGGGGACCTGGCTCACGTGCGAGGAGTTCGACTGGGGCCATGTCTGGGAGTGCGATCCGACGGGCCGGACGCCGGCGGTCCGTCGTCGGGCGATGGGTGCCTTCGCCCACGAGGCCGCCGCGGTGGCCTCCGACGGTCGCGTGTACCTCACCGAGGATCGACGCGACGGTGCGTTCTACCGCTTCACCCCCGCAGTTCCCGGTGACCTGTCGGCCGGCTTGCTCGAGGTCGCGACCGGTCCCGACCCGATCGGCCCGGTCACCTGGGCGACGGTCCCGACGCCGGATCCGTCGGTGTTCGACCGGGCGTGTCGCAACCAGGTCGAGGGCACCATCCGCTTCAAGGGCGGCGAGGGCATCGCCACCCAGGGCGACCACGTGTGGTTCTCGACCAAGGGCGACGACCGGATCTGGCAGTACGACGTCACCACCGCCCAGATCTCGCTGCGGTACCAGGCGGGTGACCCGAGCATCCTGAGCGGCGTGGACAACCTCTGGATCGACGACGCGTCGAGCGCGCTGCTGGTCGCCGAGGACGGCGGCGACATGCAGGTCGTGGTGCTGCGCAGCGACTCGACGCTCGAGTCGGTCATCCAGCTGCCGGGCCAGGACCACAGCGAGATCACCGGTCCGTGCTTCAGCCCGGACGGCCAGCGGCTGTACTTCAGCTCGCAGCGGGGCCCGACCGGAGTGGCCGGCCTGCCGACCGGCATCACCTACGAGGTCACCGGTCCCTTCGACGAACTGCTCGGCCGGAGCCTCGTCGGCGCGAGCTGAGGGGACCACGAGCCGGAGTCGCCCGAGCCGGACGGGCCACGAGCAGAGCCGGGCCGGCTGGTGAGGACCCGTGCGAGCGGCCACGCTGTACCGATGCGATCCATCGGAACGGCCCGCTCGGCGACCACAGGCGTGACGCCGATCCCTGCGGTCGGCGCGGTCACCCCGTTCGAGCGTCGGGCGCGTGGCGCCGCAGCGGCCGCGCTGTCGGTGCTCGTCGCGCTGATCGTGCTGCGCCCGTCGGTGGCCGGCGCGATCGGTGCCCAGGCAGGGTCGACCACCGAGACGGCGATGACGTGGTGGAAGGCCGCCGTGCTCGGCGTCGTCGAGGGGATCACCGAGTACCTCCCGATCTCGTCGACCGGACACCTGCTCGTCGCGTCGGACCTGCTCGGGCTCGGCACCTCGGACGCGGACATCGAGGCGGCGAACACGTACGCCATCGCCATCCAGTTCGGCGCGATCCTCGCCGTCGCCGGGCTGTTCTGGCAGCGGTTCCGCGACATGCTGCTCGGCCTGGTCGGTCGGTCCGACACGGGACGCCACCTGCTGATCGTCCTGATCGTCGCCTTCGCTCCTGCGGCGGTGCTCGGCTTCCTCTTCGACGACAAGATCGAAGAGGTCCTGTTCTCGCCGTGGCCGATCGTCGCCGCATGGTTCGTCGGCGGTCTCGTGATCCTCGGCCTCGAGCGCGCGGGGCTGATCCCGCACACCGGCGACGCGGGCGAGGACGACGGCTCCGATCCGCTGCTCGGGATCAGCGTGCGCCAGGCGGCGATCATCGGACTCGCGCAGTGCGTCGCGATGTGGCCGGGCACCTCACGCTCGTTGATGGCGATCCTGGGCGCCCTGCTCGTGGGCGTCGGGATGAAGGCGGCGGTCGAGTTCAGCTTCCTGCTCGGCTTCGTGACCCTGACCGCGGCGAGCGGCTACTCGCTGTTGACCGACGGCGGTGCGCTGGTCGATCAGTTCGGCATCCTCGACCCGCTGATCGGTCTCCTGTTCGCGTTCCTCTCGGCGGTCGTCGCGATCAAGTGGATGATCGGCTACCTCCAGCGCAACAGCCTGGCGATCTTCGGTTGGTACCGGTTGGTCGCGGCCTCGCTGACGGGTGTGCTGATCATCACCGGCGTGATCAACGCCTGACGCTCGCCGACCGGTCGCGCCGGCAGCAGGGGTGCTGGCTCAGGGCAGTGCCGAGCTGTCGAGCTCGATGCCGCCGTTCGTGAGCGTCTTGAGCAGCGCGTAGGTTGCCGTGACCTCGTCCGCGAAGGTCGAGCCGTCATCGCCGGTGTTCCACTGCACGAACGACTCCGCCGCGACGAACAGCCCGAGCGTCACCCCGAACTGGAGCAGGCGATCCTCGCGTGCGATGTCGTAGCGCGCCGCGAGGTCGTCGATCAGGCGGTCGCGGACCGACGTGAACGACTCGAGCGCCGCGCTGCCGATCTCGAGGTGGTTGTCGGCGATGATCGCGAGGCGGCGCCGGTGGAAGTCGTCGTCGATGGCGACTCGGCCGGCCGCGGCGAACATGTCGATGAAGCCGTCGAGCGTCAGGCGTTCCGGCGCGGCCTCCTCGAACGCGGACATCAGGGTCTGCTCGTAGTCCTCGGGGTCCGGGAAGAGCACCGCCTCCTTCGAGGGGAAGTGGCGGAAAAAGGTCCGGCGTGCGACATCGGCGCGCTCGGTGATGTCGTCGATCGTCGTCGCCGAGTAGCCACGCTGCTCGAAGAGCTCGAGCGCCGCGACCCTCAGGGCGTCCCTGGTCGCTCGACGCTTGCGGTCCCTCCGACCGACCGCCGCATCCGGCGCACCTTCCTGGCTCACGTGGCGATCCTACGCGGCGCATCCGTCACGACGACTCCTGAGACGTTTGTCATCCATGTCGAATGACACTCTTGCATCATGACACTAGTGCCGTAATGTGTCCGAGTTCGACCGCCCCCGACCCCCGGAGCTCCGCGATGGCGCACTACCTGTATCGACTCGGCAAGTGGGCGGCGCGACGCCGGCGACTGGTGCTCGGCACCTGGCTCGCGGTGCTGGCGCTCGCGGTGGTGGGCGCGACGACGCTGTCGGGTGAGACCAGCGACGTGTTCGAGCTGCCGAGCACCGAGCCCCAGCAGGCCATCGACCAGCTGGCCGACAAGATGCCCGGCGCCGGCGGAGCGACCGCGAGGGTGGTGCTGCAGGCACCGGAGGGTGCGACGCTGCAGGACGCCGAGATGGTCACCGCGGTCGAGGCGACCGTGGCCGCCCTGCGTGACGCACCCGAGGTGGTCAACGTGACCGACCCGATGGAGGGCGGCATCTCGGCCGACGGGACCATCGCCTACGCGAACGTCACCTACGTGGACCCCGCGGCCGAGCTCTCGGACGCGACGAAGGAAGGGCTCGAGGCCGCGCCGCAGCCGGCGATCGACGCCGGCATGACCGTCGAGTTCGGCGGCGACGCACTCGCGGAGCAACCGCACGCGGGCTCGGCCGAGGTCATCGGCCTGCTCGTGGCCATCGTCGTGCTGCTCTTCACCTTCGGCTCCGTCGTCGCCGCCGGCCTCCCGATCCTGACGGCACTGATCGGGGTGGGCATCGGCATCGCCGGCATCACCACGGCGACGGGCTTCATGGACATGAGCTCCACTGCCCCGACGCTGGCGATCATGCTGGGGCTGGCGGTCGGCATCGACTACGCGCTGTTCATCGTCACCCGGCACCGACAGCTGCTGGCGACCGGACTCTCGCCCGAGGAGTCCGCGGCCCGGGCGGTCGGCACCGCCGGCTCGGCGGTCGTCTTCGCCGGCGCCACCGTCGTCATCGCGCTGCTCGGCCTGTTCGTCGTCGGCATCCCGTTCCTGACCGTGATGGGCGTCGCCGCCGCGGCGACCGTCGCGGTCTGCGTGCTCATCGCGATCACCTTGTTGCCGGCCCTGCTCGGCTTCGCCGGGCGCACGATCGATCGCTTCCGCGTGCCGGGGGTCAGGGTGCACAGCGGTCTGGGCTCGGGGCGCGACGCCATGGGTCTGCGCTGGGGCCGCTTCGTCACCCGACGTGCCGGCGTGGTGCTGGTCGTGGGGCTGGCGATCATCGGACTGTTCGTCGCTCCCGCGCTCGACATCGAGATGGGGCTTCCCGACGACGGCGCGGTGTCGACCGAGCTGACGCAGCGCCGGGCGTACGACCTGCTCGCCGAGGGTTTCGGACCCGGCTTCAACGGTCCGTTGATCGTCAGCGTCGACACCAGCGACGCGGACGATCCCGCGGCTGCGGTCGAGGCCGTCGCCGCCGCCGTCACGCCGCTCGACCACGTGGCCGCCGTCGCGCCGTCGGGCTGGAGCGAGGACGGCACCCTGTCGATCGTCAGCGTCATCCCGACCACCGGCCCGTCCGAGCCGGCGACGGCCACGCTCGTCGACGACATCCGCGAGGCGACCGCATCGGTCGAGTCCGGGACCGGAGCGGTCGCGAGCGTCACCGGCGCCGCCGCGCTCAACATCGACATCACCAACAAGCTCGCCTCGGCGCTGCCCGTCTACGCACTGGTCGTGGTGGGCCTCGCGCTCGTGCTGCTCACCATGGTGTTCCGTTCGATCCTCGTGCCGATCAAGGCGGCACTCGGGTTCCTGTTATCGGTCATCGTCTCGTTCGGTGCGACCGTCGCCGTGTTCCAGTGGGGTTGGCTCAAGGACGCCATCGGGCTGGAGCAGACCGGACCGATCATCTCGATCCTGCCGATCCTCCTGCTCGGCATCCTCTTCGGCCTGGCCATGGACTACGAGGTCTTCCTCGTGTCTCGCATCCGTGAGGACTACGTGCACGGCGGCGACGCGAAGGATGCCGTCGTCCAGGGAGTGCGGCACAGCTCGCGGGTCATCGTCGCCGCAGGGCTGATCATGGTGGCGGTGTTCGCCGCCTTCATCCTGAGCGGCGACTCGACGATCAAGATGATCGGCTTCGCACTCGCCACCGGCGTGTTCGCCGATGCGTTCATCGTCCGCATGGCGATCGTGCCCGCCGTGCTGTCGCTGCTCGGGGACCGGGCATGGAAGCCGCCGAAGTGGCTGGACCGGATCATCCCGAACGTCGACATCGAGGGCGAAACGCTCACGGAGCACCTCGATGAGCAGCCCGAATCCGAGCTCGTCGGCGCCTCGCACGCCTGACACACCGCCACCCGCGCCCGGCCCGCCGTCGGGTGGGCCGGACCACTCGAAGGAGCAACGAATGATCCTGACCACGCTCGACACCTCCGACATCAGCGAGGCCGCCGTCACCGTCGCCGCCGAGGTCGCGGTCGCGTTCGACGAGCCGCTCGCATTGCTGCTCGTCATCGACGGCCAGCTCCGCCACCACTTCGACGAGATCGGTCGCGACGCCGGCCGATCCGTCGAAGCGGTCGCACAGGGCTACCTCGACGACGTCGCCGCGCGTCTCGATCCGGTCGGTGTCGGGGTCCACACCACCGCGGTGCTCGCCACCGATGCAGCCGCGACGATCGTCGAGGCCGCGAGCGACCCCGGCGTCCGCATGGTGGTGATGGCGACCCACGGCCGCTCCGGGATCGGACGGGTCGTGGCGGGCTCGGTCACCACGCACGTGCTGCGTCACGTGGGGCGCCCCGTGCTGGTCGTGCCACCCGCCCGGTCCGACGTCGCCGGCTGACGACGCCCCGTGCCCCACGCCCCGGCGCCCCACGTCGCGAGCGCGTCGATCAGTCGAGCGGGATGTCCAGCTCAGCGGCGAGGGTCCGCACGAGGTGCTGCACGCCGATCTCGTTGGCGCCGATGAGCATGTGGTCGTGCTGCGCGTTGCGGACGCCGTCGCCGCAGCTCGGCAGCATGGCGAAGTCCTCGTCGCGCACCGCGGCGTGCACCGAGTCGTAGACGTCGTGGTACATCTGCCGCGTGTCGTCGTCGGTGGCCGGCACGGTGCCCATCCATCCGTGGCGGACGACGCACGACGTCGGTTCGTCACCCGGGAGGATGTCGATGATCTCGACGCCGATGGGGCTGTTCGCCAGGACCAGGTTCGGATGGATCCAATAGATGACGCCCATGTTGGCGCGCGGCTCCCAGTCGCCGGTTGGGTCGTCGTCGAGCAGCGTGATCCAGTTGAACGGGAAGCCGAGTCGGTGGTGGCGGCCGTAGGTGTCGTGCACCGAGGTGTTCGCCACCGTGTTCTGTCCGATGACGCTCTTACCGTGCACGTAGGGGAAGTGGTACGCCTCGGCGAAGGCCTCGAGCGCGTTCTTCCAGTTGACCGGTGAGGAGAACTCGGTCTCGGTCAGGTACTGCCAGTCGCCGTAGTTCCATGCGGCGAGCTCGTCGCCGAGCTCACCGAGGTGGTCGTCGAGATCGAGGGGAGCGTCCGCGGTCAGCACGGCCCAGAGGAACCCGTGACGCTCCTCCGAGGGCAGCTCGACGAGACCGTGCTCGGCGGGATCGACGCCGGCGAACCCGTCACGTCCCGGCAGCCCGACGAGCTGGCCGGCGGAGTCGTAGCTCCACGCGTGGTACGGGCAGGTGAACCGGCGCGAGTTGCCGCAGCCCTCGGCGGGTCGAGCGCCACGGTGTCGGCAGTAGTTGAGGAAGACGCGGGCGACGCCGTCGTCGCCCCGCACCGCCAGGACCGATCGTCCGAGGATCTCGCGGACCACGAAGTCGTTGGCCGAGGCGATCTGCGCGCTCGGCGCGATCGCGAGCGGGGTCAGCTCGAGGATCTCGGCGCGCTCGCGTTCGAGCACGCTCGGGTCGCGGTAGTACTCGAGCGGGACTCGCAGGACGTCGTCGGCCATGTCGGTCGTCGCGCCCTTCACCAGTTCGAGCGCTCGCCGGGTGAGCTCGGCATCCAGCCCGGTTCGGTTCGCCGGTCCGGAGATGGTCGGTTCGGAGATGGTCATGGCCTCGGCCCCCAGTCGTCGCTGTGACCATACACACTGGGAATCTGTCTGACCATACGATATGAAGAAGTGTCGGTGATCGGCGTGCTCAGCGCGGGAGCGAGACACCCGAGGTGACGGCGGGGCCGACCCAGCGGTGCAGGTAGCGACGCAGTTCGGCGCCGCTGCGGGGCGGCGATCCGGGATCGACGAGGAACGACTGGAGCGATCGCAGCATCTGCTCGACGAGCTCGTCGAGCTCGTCGCCCACATAGCCGGCCGCCGCCCAGTCGACGGGCACCCGCTCGAGGATCGACCGGCCGAGTGCCAGTGCGGTGGGGGCGGTGACTTCGTGGGCCGGCCCGCCGGGTGATGCGATCAGCAGCGCCAGGTCGGAGCGCTCGTGGATCTGCTCGTAGGTGTAGGCGATGCCCTCGACCACTGCGGTCGCCGCGTCGGTGACCTCGACGAGGTGTGCCGCGATGTCGTCGAGGAACGCGTCGATGCCCTGGCTCACCGAAGCGACCAGCAGTGCCTCGGTGCTCGGGAAGTAGCGGTACACGGTCTGGCGGGTGACCGAGAGGCGTTCGGCGACCTCGGAGATGGACGGCGCACGCTCCGGTCGGGTGCGGAGCAGGTCCCTCGCTGCATCGAGGATGCGCTGCCGTGCCTGTTCGTCATCGGTCGGCATGTCGCCGCCCCACCCATGGCGCCTCATGGGCGGGATCCTAGGAGGACCGCCTGATCACACGTAGTGACTCGCTGTATGGTCACGCGGCGAACCACCGAGGAGAAGACGATGAGCGCGTTCGACGATGCCGAGTACGAGCCCAGCCCGTGGGAACCGATCGCCGCCGAGGTCGAGCGGTACGAGCGGACCGACGGCGCCGACCCCAGTGACCTGGTCGGTGACGAGTGGATCATCCTGTGGACCCTCGGTGCTCGATCGGGCAAGGTCCGCAAGACGCCGCTGGTGCGTGTCGCGGACGGCGAGGGTCGCTACGCCGTGATCGGCTCGATGGGCGGTGCCCCGACCGATCCGCAGTGGGTGCACAACGTGCGGGCGAACCCGATCGCCCGCCTCCAGGACGGCGCCGCGCTGGTCGACTACTCGGTCCGCGTCGCCGAGGGGGACGACAAGGCGGCGTGGTGGGCGCGTGCGCAGTCGGTGTGGCCCTCCTACGACGAATACCAGGCCGCGACCGATCGGGTGATCCCGGTGTTCGTGCTCGAGCCCACGGCCTGACGGCGCGACCTTGTAGCTACACTGTTGGTATGGAGATGGCTACATCACAGACCGAGGTCGGAGTGCGGGATCTCAAGAACCAGCTCAGTCGGTACCTGGAGCGTGTCCGGGCGGGTGAGGACATCATCGTCACCGATCGCGGGCGTCCCGTGGCGCGGATCTCGGCGCTCGAGCACTCCACCGATCGACTCGATGCACTGATCTCCTCGGGGGCGGTCCGCCCTCCGAAGGGCAGGACGAGGCACCGTCCGTCGCGTCGAGTTGCTGCGACGTCCTCGGTGAGCGAGCTGGTCGCTGATCAGCGGCGGTGATCACCTACTTCGACACCTCGGCACTCCTCAAGGTGTTGATCGAGGAAGAGGGGTCGCAGCACGCGGCGATGATGTGGGACACCGCCGACACCATCGTCTCGGTCTCGCTCGTCGTCGTCGAAGGGCGCGCAGCGCTCGCTGCGGCGCGACGGGGGCGGCGTCTCAGCGCCAGCCAGCACCGACGCGCCGTCGACGCGTTCACGTCCCTGGCCGACGAGCTCGCGCTCGTCGAGGTCACCCAGACACTGGTCGAAGAAGCTGCGCAGCTGGCCGAGGATGACGGTCTGCGCGGCTACGACGCCGTGCATCTCGCCGCCGCTCTGGCCGTCGACGCCACGGTCCTGTGCAGTTCGGACGCCGACATGTGCGAGGCGGCATTGCGTCACGGACTGCACGTCGCCAACCCGCTCGATCCGTGAGCGAACTCGGCCCGGAACGCACGGAACCCCCGCCGTGGCGGGGGTTCCGAGGTACTTCTGCGGCGGAGAGTGAGGGATTCGAACCCTCGGAGGCCTTGCAACCTCAACGGTTTTCGACCGTCTAGAGCTGCCGTGTGGTGCGCCTGTCTACGAGGGTGAGGTCAACGCTCCTTCGTTGTCGAGATCCCTGCGATTGCAGGGGTTCTTGTGGCCTCGTCGGGTGAATGATCCGGCCGTTTCTCGTGCCTGCCTGGGTCTCGTCCTTGTCCACCATTGACCACTGTTGCCCCCAAAACGCTGGCGATTCGCGGGCAGAGATGTCGAAGGCGCGTTCGAGGCGACGCGGAGTTGAACCCTACTGGTCGCCGGTCGACCGGCGCGCTGCAGGACCAAACGGTCTCTCGCTGCAGTCGTTGGCCGGTCGATCACGGCATCGCATCTGGCGCGCGAGACACCTGCATTGGGACATCATGAGTGGCACTCAGGGCCTCGAGAAAGCCCAGGGGTGATTTCAGTCGACGTCGTAACGGCCGCGTTGAATGAGTCGTTCTCGGAGCTGGTCGACCGCGACGTCATGAAGCCCCGCCCGGCTCGCACGTCGAAGGGCCTCGACGGCGACACCCTCGATGTGGTGCTGTTCCCAGACTTCGCCTCGGCCGAGCATTCTGGTGAGGATCCGGAGTCCAGCAGCGGAGGGCTGGGCTTCGCGGCAGCGGTCGCCGACCTCAACGCCGAAGTCGATGTATCCGTCTGTGGCGTCGACGACACGTTCGGTGAACGCGAGCCAGCGTTCGTCGTTCAGCTGTGTGGCCATGGCCCATCGGCCGAGTCCCTCGAGCGCGTTCGTGGGAAACCCGGACGCCGTGTCGCTGATCATCCGTTCGGAGAATTCGAAGGCCCGTTCTGTGATCTCCGCCTGGTCTTCTGGAACGTCGTCACCGAGTCGAGCGATCTCCGATGCCAAGTCGGCGAGGACGTCAGGGGTGCCGGCGAGTCCGCTCACGATGGTCTCGTAGGTGTACTGCGGCATCTCCCAGAGGTTGGCGATCAGGAGCCAGGAGAGTGCGTTCTCCGCTCCGCTGCGATGTCGCCCGAGGGGCAATCGACCGGAGGTCTCGGCACGTCACCGGCGACGGTCAGGTGGAGATCCCCGAAAGCAGGGGATTGCCCCGGTCTGGCCAGCGGCTCCGGAATGCGGAGCTCCAGGTGGGTCGAAGTGGGGTCCACAGTGCCGACTCTGACCACCGGCCTGGCTGCGGTCAACCAATCCGTGCAACGTTCGAACTCGTGTCGATGATTCGAACTTCCTGCGGTCCCGAGCGGCCTCCGGGCGCCACCGATTCGGACACCTGATCCGTGTCGTGGGCAGCCGCATGGGGCCGAGCGTGCGGCATGGACGAGCCTTCGCCGGGTGGTGATGTGCACGGGTCGGCGGGACCGATCGAGACCGGCCCCGCCGTCATGTGCCGGGTCAGGAGGATGCGAGCTCGGCGCCCAACGAGGCGAAGTCGGTCTCGAACTCCGATCGGAGCGCGGCCTTCTCGGAGTCGTCGAGCCAGCACGCGTCGAGCGCGGCGAGGCTCACGTCCCGTGCTCGGGAAGGATCCTGCGAGAACTCGTCGCAGAACTTCTTGTACTCCGATGACAGGTCCGTGTGGAGCATCGTCGCGTCATCGGTGTGGAGGGTGACGTTGACTCCCGACTCGACCATGCCGGCGATGCGGTTGTAGAGCGGCGCTCCTGGATCGTCCGAGGCCGGGACCATCCAGAAGGCCTGCACGCTCGAGATCGCGCAGGTGAATGCGATCTGCTCATCGACCACCCGCTTGAGCGCCTCGGCGTCGCTGAGCACGTTGTAGCCGTGATCGATCCGATCGCAGCCCAGGAGGTCGAGGCAGGTCGTGATGTAGCTGCCCGGGCCGTCGTGGCTGGTGTGGGCCGTCCGTCGGAAGCCGGCGTCGCCGGCGGCTTGGTAGATGCCCGCGAACTTCTCGGGAGGGTGGGGGAGCTCGTCGTGGTCCATGCCGATACCGATGACCTCGTCATGGCGGTACTCGGCCATGGCGTCCAGCATCGTTTGCGCCACGGCGACGGACTCCTGGCGGTTGATGGATGGGATCAACTGCGCCCGGATCCCGAACTCGTCCCTCGCCCGACGGATGCCGTCGACGAGGCCGTCCACGACGGTCGCGTAGGGGACGCCCTCCGCCATGTGGTTCGTGGGGTTGAAGAAGATCTCCATGTACCTGACGTTGCTGGACGTGTAGCCGTCCTCGAGGCACTCGTAGGCGACACGGGCGAAGTCGTCCCTGTCGCGGAGCGTGTTGCAGACAGCGGTGTGGCTGGTGAGGAACCCGATGAGGTCGCTGTACTCGTAGAGCGCGTTCGGATCGCTCGTCGGCAGTGGGATCCCGTTCTTCTTTGAGAGCTCGATCACGGTGTCGAGGCGGACCGCGCCGGTGACGTGGTTGTGCAGCTCGACCTTCGGGATCCTCCGCAGGTACTCGTCGACGTTCATTCCATCTCCTTGGTCGGACCGACGGACGTGGTGGCCGCTACGGGTCGGTCGCAGCCAGGAGATCGAAGCGCTCTCGATCGGCCAGCCACCGCAGCAGCGGCGACCGTAGATCGACGAGCGTCCAAAATTTGACCGTGCGTCGAAAAGTTACGTCGGAGTCACACTCCCGAAACACGACAAGGGTCCAATGACCCTTGACCACAGGTCAAAAATCCTCCAATGGGTCTGCAGGAGGGTGCCTGGGGTGATCAGCAGCAAAGACCGAAGTCCGACCGATCCCGGCCGGCACGTCCAAGAGAGTGGAGAACGATGTTTCGATCCAGGAGTCTGACGAGGGCCTTCGCCATGGCTGCCGTGCTCGTCGCGATGGCCGTCGTCGGCGCGGCCTGCGGCAGCGACAGCGACGAAGCGAGCGACACGACCGAGAATGCGGCGGACTCCTCCAGCGGGTCCAGCACAGCGCTCGTCGACGAGGCGAAGCAGATCGTCGAGGCCGGCTCGGCACCGCTGACGTTCGAAGCGCCGGGCCCGGCCATCGAGGTCGGCACCGAGCTGGAGGGCAAGAGCATCGTCTTCATCAGCGCCGCCCTCGAGTACGACTTCACCCAGAACATCCTCGGCGGGATGGAAGAAGCAGCAGCGGAAGCCGGAGTGGAGATCCAGGCGTTCGACGCCAAGGGCGACACCACCACTGCGACCCGTCAGATCGAACAGGCGATCTCGCAGAAGGCCAGCCTGATCGTGATCATGAGCTTCTCGACGAAGTTGCTCGAAGCCCCTATCAAGGAAGCGAAGGCGGCCGGGATCCCGGTGATCATGGCCCTCGACGGCGATCCCGCGGCTCCGACCGCCGATGAGGTCGAGACGGGCGTCGCCGGCAAGGTGAGCTTCTGCTACAGCTGCGCCGGCGAGCTGATGGCGGCGGTCGCAGTCGCCCAGACCGAGGGGGACGTCAACGCAGTGGTCGTCGGCGTGCCCGACTCCGACGCCGCAGTGCTCGAGGGCGACGGTTTCACCTCCGAGCTCGAGCGACTGTGCCCGGACTGCAAGGCGGAGATGACCGGCGCTCCCACCGCCCAGTGGGCGACCCAGCTGCCCACCATCGCCACGTCAGCGGTCCAGGACCCCGAGGTCAACATGATCGTGCCGCTGTGGGCTGCGCTCATGGACGTCATGAAGCCGTCGCTCCTCGCTGCCGGCGCCGAGGATCGCATCTCCGCCGTCACCTACAACGCGGTCGAGACCTCGATGACCGATCTCCAAAACGGCGAGTTCATCACCGGCATCGTTGCCAGCCCCGAGGACTGGCTGGGGTGGGCCGTGATGGACCAGTCCTTCCGTGTTCTGACCGGCGCCGACGCCGTCGCCGACGAGAACATCGGCAGCCGAATCTTCACCGAGGCGAACAAGGAGGACGCGGAGCCTGCCACTGGTCCCATCTTCGGCGACGTCGACTTCCGTGCCGAGTACCTCGCCCTCTGGGGCCTCGACAGCTGATCCGGAACCGACCGGGACCAAGAGGAACGTCATGCGGCCACTGACACTCCCGGCGACCGAGGGGGTTGCGGATCCAGCGGATCCGCAACCCCCGGTTCTCCG
>JAFAFN010000387.1 GCA_023423475.1 Actinomycetes bacterium
CGGACTTCTCGTAGCGGTAGACGGTGCCGAACTCGAACATCCGCAGCGGCAGCTCGCGGTAGGAGCGCTGCCGGCTCTTGAAGATCAGGATGTGGAACGGGCAGTTCATCGGCTTCAGGTAGTACTGGGTGCCGGTGCCCGCTTCGGGCTCGGTGCCGATGGTCGAGGCGTCGACCTCGGCCTGTCCCTCGGCCGGCGTCGCCGGCAGGTGCTCGTGGTCGTGCCCGCCGTGATCGTGGGAGTGGTCGAGCTCCATCGGCGGGAACATCCCGTCGGCGAACCACTCGAGGTGCCCGCTGATCTCGAAGAGGTTCTTCTTCGTGATGTGCGGCGAGTACACGAACTCGTAGTCGGCCTCTTCGTGGCGCTGACGCGAGTAGTCCTCCATCAAGCGGCGGATGATGCCGCCCTTGGGGTGGAACACCGCGAGGCCCGAGCCGATCTCGTCGGGGAACGAGAACAGGTCGAGCTCGACCCCGAGCTTGCGGTGGTCGCGCTTGGCGGCCTCGGCCTGACGGTTCAGGTGGGCGGCCAGGTCCTTCTTGTTCGCGAACGCCGCGGCGTAGATGCGCTGCAGCATCGGGTTCTTCTCGCTGCCGCGGAAGTACGCCCCGCCGTGACGGGTCAGCTTGAAGTGGCCGAGGCGGCCCGTCGAGGGCACGTGCGGGCCCCGGCACATGTCCACGAACTCCGGCGTGTTCCGGTAGAAGCTGATCACTCCCCCGCCGCTCGCCTCGCCGTCCGCATCCTCTCCCGCTGCGGCGAGGTCCATGAAGACCTGCTTGTAGGGATGATCGGCCATGAGCGACTTGGCCTCGTCGAGGGGCAGCTCGAAGCGCTCGAAGGGCTGATCGGCCTTGATGATCTCGCGCATCTTCGCGTCGATGCGTTCGAGGTCCTCGTCGGTGAAGGTCGCGCCGCCAGGCAGCTCGAAGTCGTAGTAGAAGCCGTCGTCGATCGGCGGTCCGCCGGCGAAGGTGGCTCCTGGCCACAGCTCGAGCACCGCCTGGGCGAGCACGTGGGCGGTCGAGTGACGGAGGTGTTCGAGCGCATCGGGGTCGCGGTCGGTGATGATGCGCACGTTGGCACCGTCGTGCAGCGGGGCGGCCAGGTCGACCGTCTCGCCGTCCGCCTCGATCACCAGTGCCGCCTTGGCGAGCCCAGGGCCGATCGACGTCGCCAGGTCGAGCCCCGTCGAGTCCTCGGGCACGGTCCTGGTCGATCCGTCGGGCAGCAGAATGGAGAGCTCGGACATCCCCCCACGCTAGCGGCGCGCCGGTCCGCCTCCCGAACCCGGTTTCGGTGTGCCGGCGACCCCGTCGTCGCTCGGCGGAACTGCCTGGACCCGCCCGGCGGAACTGCCTGGACCCGCCCGACGGAACTGCCTGGACCCGCCCGACGGAACCGACTGTCACACCGCACCTCGTAGGCTCGTGCGTCATGCTTCGACAGGCGCTGCACGCGACGTTCGTACCGGGCGACCCCGGTCGAGCCGCGCGACTGGCGCTGTGGAGCGAGCCCGACGACGGCGACGCGACGGGCTGGTGGGCGATCGAGGACGTGCCGCTCGCGATCCCCGGTCCGGGCGGCGTGTCGGTGCGTGCGGTGCCATCGGCGGTGCTCGGGATCGACGAGCTGCTCGACGAGCTGGTCGCCACCCGCCCCGACGACCTCGATGCCTCGCCGACCTTCAGGGCGTGGGGCATCGTCGCCCGTACCGCCCTCGAGCTGATCGCCAGGGGGCGTCTCCAGCCGGCGATCTCACCCGACGGACTCGACACCTGGACCATCTCACCGCTCGACGATGCCGACCGACGGCTGCGCGCCTCGCTCGCCGACTGGTTGCCGCCGGCGGCCCACTGCCTGGCCGAGGACGCCACCGACCCCCTGCGCATCACCGATCCGGTCGTCGCCGTCGACGGCATGTACCAGGCGGTCGCCGACGTGCTGCCCCGGACCGCGGCGGCGCCGACGGTGTCGCGCCAGCGTGCGTGGAGCGGAGCAGAACCGGCCGACGTCGAGCGGCTGCGCCCGCACCTCGTCGGCACCGACGCCGCGGCACGCACGATCGTCGGACTGCGGTTGATCTTCCCCGACGACGACGAGTTGCCGTTCCGCATCGTGATGCAGGTGCGCTCCGCGCTCGACCCCTCGCTCGTCGCAGATGCCGAATCGCTCTGGAACGGCACCGCGCCCGGCTTCGACGAGCGCGCCGAGGCCGACCTGCTGGTTGCGCTGCGCCGGGGCGCCCGACTGTTCACCCCGCTGACCGAGCTGCTCGACGAGCCCACGCCCACCGGTCTCGAGATCAACGACGCCGCCGCGATGGCGCTGCTCGGCCCGCTCTCCGCCGACCTCGCAGGTGCCGGCCTCGAGGTCCTCGTCCCGTCCGAGCTCGCACGGACCCTGACCGCGACCGCACACGCCGAGCCACCGCCCGGCGCCGGCGATCGACCCGCGGCCTTCGACCTGGCCACGTTGTGCAACCTGACGTGGCGAGCATCGCTCGACGGCGAGGTCGTCAGCGACGACGAGCTGAAGGCGCTGGCCGAGAGTCGCCGGCCGCTGGTCCAGCTGCGCGGCCAGTGGGTCGTCGTCGACCCGTCCGTGGTCGCCAAGCTGCACCGCCGCGACCAGCTCTCCGCCGCCGATGCGCTCGCGGCTGCGCTCGGTGGCTACGCGACGATCGACGGCGAGCAGGTGCCCGTCGAGGTCGGCGGCGCGGTGGCCGACCTCGCCGACCGGCTGCGCTCGGTGGCCCAGCCCCATGAGCTCGACGAGCCACCGGGACTCGTCGCGACGTTGCGGCCGTACCAGCGCCGTGGCCTCGCCTGGATGAACGAGATGACCGACCTCGGTCTCGGCGGCGTGCTCGCCGACGACATGGGCCTGGGCAAGACGATCCAGCTGATCGCTCTGCACCTGTTCGTGCACGAGCGCGGCGACGTGACCGGCCCGACGCTCGTCGTGTGCCCGGCCAGCATCGTGGGCAACTGGCAGCGCGAGTTCGAGCGCTTCGCACCCGGCGTGACCGTGCACCGCTACCACGGGCCGAACCGGACGATCGTGGGCCTCGGGCCCGACGACGTCGTCGTCACCACCTACGGCATCGCCCGCCGAGACATCGACGAGCTGACCGACGGCGGCTGGGGCCTCGTCGTCGCGGACGAGGCACAGCAGATCAAGAACCCGAATTCGTCCACGGCCAAGGCCATGCGGAAGCTCCCCGCCACGGCCAAGTTCGCGCTGACCGGCACCCCGGTCGAGAACCGCCTGACCGAGCTGTGGGCGCTGCTGGACTGGACCACGCCCGGCCTGCTGGGCTCGGTCGACGCTTTCCGTCGCAGCGTCGCGATCCCCGTCGAACGCGACCGTGACGAGGCCGCCGTCGAGCGCTTCGCCCACCTCGTCGCTCCGTTCCTGCTGCGGCGACGCAAGGACGACCCATCGGTCGCGCCCGACCTGCCCCCGAAGACCGAGACCGACCATCCGGTCACCCTGACCCCCGAGCAGGCCGGCCTCTACCGCGCGACGGTCGACGACATCCTCGAGACGATCGAACGCGCCGAGGGCATCGCCCGCCGCGGGCTCGTGCTCAAGCTGCTCACCGCGCTGAAGCAGATCTGCAACCACCCCGGCCAGTTCCTCGCGCAGACCAGCCCGCTCGAGGGCCGCTCCGGCAAGCTCGAGGCGTTCGAGGAGCTCATCTCCGCGATCGGCGCCGCGGGCGACTCGACGCTGGTCTTCACGCAGTACGTCGTCATGGGCCAGCTGCTCGTCGCCCGCCTCGACGAGATGGGCATCGAGTCCGAGTTCCTGCACGGTTCGCAGTCCCTGACCCACCGGGCCGAGCTCGTCGACCGGTTCCAGGCCGGAGAGTTCCCGGTCTTCGTCGTGTCGCTCAAGGCCGGCGGCACCGGACTGAACCTGACCAGGGCGACCCACGTGATCCACTACGACCGCTGGTGGAACCCGGCGGTCGAGAACCAGGCGTCGGACCGTGCGTGGCGCATCGGCCAGGACCGGCCGGTGCAGATCCACCGTCTCATCTCCGAGGGCACGATCGAGGACCGCATCGCCACCGTGCTGGCGGAGAAGCAGGCGCTCGCGGACGCCGTCGTCGGCGGCGGCGAGGCATGGCTGACCGAGCTGAGCGACGACGAGCTCGCCGAGCTCGTCCGGCTGGGAGACCACTGATGGCGCGTCCCACCGAGTTCGGTGTCACGTGGTGGGGCCGTGCCTGGCTCTCCGCGCTCGAGCACGCGGGCTCCGGCTACGACAGCCGACTGCCGCGTGGCCGCACCTATGCCCGCAAGGGCGCAGTGCTCGACCTCGAGGTCATGCCCGGGCACATCTCCGCACGGGTGGTCGGCACCACCGGCGAGCTCTACCGGGTCGACATCGCGGTGCGGAAGCTCGCCCCCGACGAGTGGGAGCAGGTCGCCGACGCCGTGGCCGGCCGGGCCGCCCACCTCGCGGCACTGCTC
>JAFAFN010000415.1 GCA_023423475.1 Actinomycetes bacterium
GGTCTGCACCCCGGGCGGCGCCGCGCACCAGATGGCCAGACGTCCGTCGCCGTGGTGGTCGTCGTGGAACATGACGAAGCTCTTCTTGTCGCGCACGAAGAACGTCGGCGCGCCGTGGCTGAGACGCTCCGTCGCTTCTGGCAGCGCCAGCGCCGACGCCCTCACGTGGGCGAGCGCGTCCCCAGGCGTCACAGCTGCTCGCCCTGTTCGTCGCGGGCGATGTGGGACAGCTGCCCGAGTGCTCGGCGCAGCAATCGTGAGACGTGCATCTGCGAGATCCCGATCTCGGCGGCGATCGCGTCCTGGCTCAACTCGCCGTAGAAGCGGAGCTCGACGATGCGCCGACTGCGCTCGTCGAGCTGGTCCAGCAACGACTCGACGAGCACCCTGTCCACCGACTCGCCGATCCCGTCCTCGTCGGCGACGATGCGCTCCCCCATCGGGGTGCCACCCCGGGGTCCCGGCGTCGACAACGAGCCGGCCTTGTACGAGCGGCCGGCATCGAGGGCCTCGATCACCGCGTCGATGTCGACGCCGAGGTGGTCGGCGATCTGCGCCGGCGTCGCGGTGCGACTCGTCTCCATCTCGATCGACTCGGTCGCCCGCCGCACCCGCGGCAGCAGCTCCTTGATCGAGCGCGACACCGTGCCGCTCCAGGTGCGGTCGCGGAAGTGACGCTTCAGCTCGCCGAGGATCGTCGGCACCGCGTAGCCCACGAAGGGCACACCACGTTCCGGGTCGTAGCGCTCGACGGCCCGGATCAGCGCGAAGTGCGCGACCTGCACCAGGTCCTCGAGCGGCTCGCCGCGACCCGAGAACCGGCGAGCGACCGCCTCGGCGACGCTGCGGTGGCGCTCGACCAGCTCGTTGCGGAGCTGGACCGCTCCGGTGTCGCGATAGCGCTCGAACAGGGCCAGGTTCTCTGCATCCGCTGCAGCGTCGCGTGTGTCAGCCATCGGGGCGGAGACCACCGAGCGGTTCCGCTGCGACGTGGACGTCGCGCTCGAACCAGGCGACAGTCGAATCGGTGCCGACGTCCACACCGAACGCCCGGGTGGTCGTCGCGAGCACCATCTCGCTGAGCTCGTCGAGGGCGGTCGGGTCGGAGCCGGCGCCGGTCGGCGCGGTCGCGGTCACTCGCACCACGGCGTCGGCGGCGCCGTCGACCGAGGCGACGACCTCGAGTCGGGTGTCGGCTGCCGAGTTGGCGACGAGGTGGGCGCAGATCTCGCCGGTCGCGATCCTCAGGTCCTCCAGGTCGTCGACGTCCGCACCGTGGGACGTCGCGAGACCCACGACGACGAGTCGGACGAGTCGGAGCTGTTCGGTGGTGGACGGGACGTCGAGCTGGACGTACTCGCCACCCGTGGCCCCCTGCTCGCTCCCGGAGGTGGCGTCGCTCACGAGGCGCCTTCGATGACGAAGTGCTCGGTCATGCCCGTGACCTCGAGCAGGCGCAACGTCGCCGGGCTCGGACGGCGGATGACCACCTGTCGCTCGGCTCCGCCGTCGTTGCGCGCCCGGATCATCGACCGGAGCCCACTCGAGTCCACGAACCCGACCGACTCCATCTCGAGCACGAGATCTCCTTCGCCGGCGTCCAGGGCCGCGTCGACCGCCTCGTCGAGCTGCGGTGCGGTGTGGGCGTCGAGATCTCCGGACAGCGAGATGACCGTGCCCTCGATGCTCACGCCGAACACGTCATCGATCGACATCCTGCTGAACCTCCGTCGGTGCTCTCGGGTGAGCGTCCCTGATCGGTTCACGATAGCGGGCGCCGTTCAGCGCGGGATGGCCGCCCAGACGGTCTTGGATGCGGGCCGGGCGATCACGCCCCACATCGCGGCGACCGAGGCGACGACCAGCAGGCCGCGCCCGGCGACCTCGTCGGACTGGACCATCCGGGGCCGTGGCAGACGATCGGCTGCAGGATCGGTGACCGCGACCAGGACGAGTCCGTCGCCGTCGACGAGGTCCACGGTGAGCCAGCCCCTGGCGTGGCGCTCGACGTTGGTGGCGAGCTCGCTGGTCACCAGGACGAGGTCGTCCACGATCGGGGCGGGAGCCTCGGCGTGGGCCGAGACCCACTGACGCAGCGCGCGCAGGGATGTCGGGGTGGTGTCACCGGTGAAGTCCCGCCGCGAGGCGCCGCGGTCGTCACCCGCCGCCAGGCGGAGCGCCCGAGGCCAGCGATCATCCAGGGGCCCCGAGCGTGGCGGGTGCACGGTCCCGATCACCGAGGTGGGCAGCAGCGCTCGCGTCCGCTCGACGAACACGGGCAGCGAGAACGACGACACCAGTTCGTCGTCGTGGCGCACCGGATCATCCGCGCCGGCGGTCCCTTCGGGCCACACGACGAGGTGCGCCGGCAGCGCAGGGTCGCGCACCGACGTGTCTCGTGATGTCCCGGTGGTGCCGGTCGTTGCGGTCATGGCTGCCCGTCCTGGCGGGTCTGGGCGCGAACCGACGTGTGTCGGCCGCTACTTCTCGGTCGAGGTGGTCCCGTAGGGGTCGGGCGATCCCGACGGCGCGGAAGAGCCGCCGAGGGCCTTCTTGGCCACGACGACGACGATGCCCACGACGGTGATCACGAGCATCAGCTTGAAGAACTTGCCCGAGCGTCGCTTGGCCTTGCCTGCCGCTGCGTCGACCTTCTGTGCGGTGTCGAGGGCACGCTGGGTCTTCTCGAGCGCCGTCTCGAGCTCGGTGATGCCGTCCTGCGCCTGTGCTGCTCGCTGTCCTAGTGCGCTCATGAGTCCCTCATTCGTCCGAAGATGGTGCCGTCAAACCTACCGTTCGGACCGCCGTTCCGGGCACAGAACCTCTGGGTCGCACGAGCGGCGAACCACAGGGGACGTCGGTCGTCGGCCACGTCGGAAGCCGCCGTCGGATCATTCTGCACTTCGAGTGCGTCTTTTGTGCGACCATCTCGGTGTGGCAACCATCCGACGACAGACCAGGGTGAACCGCTCCGCGGCTCAGGTGTGGACCGTGCTCGGCGACCCCGGCACCATCGACCAGTGGTTCCCGGGCATCGTCGCCTGCGAGCTCAGCGAGGACGACGAAGGAGTGGTGCGGACCGTGACCGTCGGCTCCGGCCTGCAGCTCGTCGAGCGCATCGTGACCAACGATCCGATCGCCCATCGCTTCCAGTACCGCATCACCGGCGGCCTGTTCAAGGACCACCTGGGCACGATCGACGCGATCGACCTCGACGACGGCACCTCGCTGCTGGTCTACGGCACCGATGCGCAGCCCGACGTCATGGCGCTGGTGATCGGCGGCGCCTCGGGCGCCGCACTCGAGAACCTGCGCGACCTGGTCGAGGCCAGCACCGCACCAGCAGCCGGTCCGGCTGCGACCGAGACCGGAGGACACAGCTGATGGGCCGCAAGATCCTGTTCGTCACCACCGATCAGCAGCGCTACGACACCCTCGGGTGCAACGGCGGGACGATCGCCCGCACTCCGGTGATCGACGGACTCGCTGCATCGGGCATCCGCTACGAGCGGGCCGTCCCGCAGTCGGTCGTGTGCATGCCGTCGCGTTCCACGATGATCACCGGGCAGCACCAGGCGACCCACGGGGTCTGGATGAACGGCGTGCCGCTCCCCGTCGATGCGCCTTCGGTGGCCACCGTGCTGAACCGCTCCGGCTACCGCACCGCGCTCATCGGCAAGGCGCACTTCGAGCCGTTCCTCGACCCGCTGCTCCGGTTCAACGAGAACCGGCTGGCCAGCCTCGGGACCGAGACGGTCACGACCACGCAGCACGACGGTCTGCCGGGCCCCCACCGCGGCTTCGAGCACCTGCAGTTCGCGACCCACGGTGCAGCGGGCTGGCTCCACTACGCCAAGTGGTTGGCGGCGAACCACCCCGAGGCGATCCAGGACTACTACCAGGTCCTCGACGGCGACCTCGAGGTCAACGCGGTCGGCTTCGGTGACACCGGCGCACCCCAGGTGAAGCACAACCAGATCCCGCGGGACTGGTACCACACCGACTGGGTCGCCCAGCGCACGATCGACTGGCTCGACGGACTCGACGCGCAGGACGACTGGTTCTGCTGGATGAGCTTCCCCGATCCCCACCACCCATGGGATCCGCCCGCCTCCGAGCTCGGCCGGATCGACTGGCGAGAGGTCCCCCTGCCCGCCGGCTACCCCGAGTCCGCCGCCGAGCGCGAGCGCCTGCTCGACGACAAGCCGCGACAGTGGCGGCTCTGGTACGACGGCGCGCTGGTGTCGAACTACGAGGCGCCAACGCACTGGGTGCCCGCGTCGATGACCGCCGATCAGGTGAGAGAGGTGAACGCGCTCAACGCGATCGAGGTCGAGCTGATCGACGAGGCGCTCGGACGGGTCCTCGCCGCGATCGATGCCCGGGGCTGGACCGACGACGTCGACATCGTGTTCACGACCGACCACGGCGAGTTCCAGGGTGACTTCGGCCTGCTGTTCAAGGGGCCGTACCACACCGACTCGCTCATGCGGCTGCCGTTGATCTGGCGACCGGCACCGTCGGCGGCCACCGCGCCGGCGGTCGTCTCGGCCCCGGTCGGGCTGGTCGACCTGGCACCCACCTTCTGCTCGATCGCCGGGCTCGAAGCACAGAGCTGGATGCAGGGCGACTCGTTGCCGGTCGACGACGCCGACGCCGCCTCCCGCGGGATCGAGGCCCAGCTCACGTCGTGGGACAGCGAGCTGTTCGGTATCGGCATGTACCTCCGGACGATCACCCGGGACGGCTGGGTCTGCACCGCCTATCTGCCGGGAGCGGTGCACGACGGCACCGAGGGCGAGCTCTACTCGCTCGAGGACGATCCGCTCCAGCAGGTGAACCGCTGGGACGACCCGTCGGTCCGAGCCCTGCGCGACGACCTGCTGTCCGACCTGCGGGACCGCCAGCCGGTGGACCACCAGCCTCGACTGGAGCTGCAGGCGCCCGTCTGAGCGGGCGTCACCGTCAGCCGGTCCGAGACCCGTGCTCGGCCGGCACCCGACTGCCGGTTCAGAGGAATCGACGCAGCAGCGGGAGTCGGCCTCGGATCCGGAGGAACCAGGTCGTCGGCCACGAGATCGCCCGCGTGTTGTCGAAGCCGCGCACGTCGAGGGGCCGGAGCACGAACTCGACGTTGACCACCTCGCCGTGCTCGTCACGCATCGCCACGTACTTCGCACCGCCGACCCGCCCGAAGTAGCGGGACTCGATGCTGCCGACACCCGACGGCGCGCCGGGTGCGACCGGCTCGGCGACGGCGTCGAAGACCACCCCGCGGTAGGGCGGCCGTTCGTCCTGGATCGTCACGCAGACCCTCGGATCCCGCTGCAGCGCCTTCGCCTTCGGCGAGTCGACGCCGGTGCTGATGTGGAACACGCCGTCGTGGTACTCGTACCAGATCGGCGCCTGGCCGGGCCGGCCGTCCTTGCGGTTGTAGGCCATCACCGCAACCCGGACCCCCGTCACGAAGCGCTCGAGCTCGTCGGGCTCGAAGCCGGGCTGTCCGCCGAGCGGGCGGAAGGGCTGACGGGAGATCGGTCCGCTCGGCGGGATCGTCACGTCTCGGTCGGTGGTCATGGTCGTGCCTCCTCGGCGTTCGTTGCCCTTACGGCGTAAGTCAGAGTGTTCCCCTTACGCCGTAAGTTGTCAATGGCGGGGCGGTAGGCTGCTGCCATGGCGACCGACCGTGCCCCCCTGACGCGCGAACGCATCGCGCAGGAGGCACTCGCGCTGGTCGACGCCGACGGTCTCGAGGGCCTGACCATGCGCCGGCTGGCCGGACGCCTCGGGGTCGAGGCGATGTCGCTGTACCACCACGTCGACGGCAAGCCGGACCTGCTCGTCGCGGTCGCCGACGCCGTGCTGTCGGAGATCGGCGGCTCGGATGCCGAGGACTGGCAGGCGCGCATCACCGACGTCTTCGGCCAGTTCCGCTCGGCCTGCCTCGCCCACCCGGGCGCGGTGCCGCTCGTCGTGGCGACCGGCTTCACGACGCCCTCGGCCCTGGCACCGATCGACACGATCCTCGGGGCGCTCGAGCAGGCCGGCATGGACGAGACCGGACGCGTGCTCCGCTTCCGACTGCTGCTGTCGTTCGCGCTCGGGGCGATCTCCTGCGAGCTCGCCGATGCCGCCGCGGCGCCGACCGACACGGACCCGCACGAGGGAGTCGACCTGTCGCGGCTGCCTCACCTCGTCGCGGTGGCCGAACGACTCATCGAGTGCGATCCGGCAGCGGACTTCGACGAGGGCCTGCGCCAGCTGCTCAACGCCCCCATCGAGCTGCCCGCGGCTCGCTGAGCGCGGGGCTCACTCCGCGATCGCGTCGCCCGTCGAGCCGAGCGCATCGAGCAGATCGGCCCGCGCACGTGACACCCGCGACCGGATCGTCCCGATGGGCACGTCGCACACCTCGGCCGCCTCGCCGTAGGACAAGCCGATGACCTGGGTCATCACGAACGCCATGCGCCGGTCGTGCTCGAGCCCCGCGACCAACGCGTCCAGGTCGCGCACGTCGTCCTCTGCCGGGTCCGGCGAGAGGGCCTCCAACTCGTGCGACTGGGTTCGCAGGCGATCGACCAGCCGTCGCTGGCGGACGTTGCGGCGGATCGCGTCGACGCACGTGCGACGAGTGATCGTCAGCAGCCAGGTGCGAGCGCTCGAGTCGCCACGGAACCGGGCCAGCGCCGGGACCGCCCGGAGGTAGACCTCCTGGGTGAGGTCGTCGGCGGACTGCCGGTCGACCAGATGGGCGCACATCCGCCACACCTCGGCCTGGCTGGACCGGACGAAGGACGCGAGCGCGTGACGGTCGCCGTCCCCCGCATCGAGCGCCAGCCTGGTCAGATCGTCCACGAGCCCAAGTCTGAACGCGGCTCGCCGTCGAGTTCCACTCCGTCGCCGGTGACACATGCCGTCCCGGCGGTGTGACCAAGGACCCTGTCCGCCCAGCGCGGTGCCCAGGAACTCGATGGCCGCCCCGGACGACTACCACCACATGACGTGCTCTCCCTTCCGTGACGCGATCTCGGCACGACTCGACGGCGAGGAGTCGGGGCTCGACGACGCATCGATCGACGCACACCTCTCGACGTGCCCCGGCTGCACCGCGTTCGCCGCCGGCGCCGGACAGCTCCACCGGGCCAGCCGCCTGCGCAGCGCGGACGAGGTCCCGGACCTGGTGGGCGCGGTCCTGGCCAGGGTCGAGACGCCGAGACGTTCCCGCCCCGAGTGGGCCCGCTACGCACTCTTCGCCGTCGCGCTCTCGCAGCTCCTGCTGGCGCTGCCGGCGCTCCTGCTCGGCGACAGCCTCGGCGCGTCGGTGCACATCGCACGCGAGCTCGGCAGCTGGGACGTCGCCCTCGCCGTCGGCCTGCTCTACGCCGCCTGGCGGCCGGAGCGCTCCGCCGGCCTGTTGCCGTTCGCCGCAGCACTCGCCGCGACGATGGTGCTGACCGCAGTGCTCGACGTCGCGTCCGGTAGGGAGTCGGCGATCGCCGAGTCCCACCACCTGCTCGAGATCATCGGGCTGGTGCTCCTCGCGGTGCTCGCTCGGCCGGCCTGGCGGCGCACCGGGACCTCGATCAGCCCGGCCTGAGACGCGCCACGCCGTTCGCCGGGCCCGGACGCGGACGTGCCGCCGGTCGATGCCGCAGCATCGGACCGACGGCACGTCGGGAACCGCAGTTCAGCGAGTGATCAGAGCTCGCCGCGGGCGTGGCGCTGGTACAGGGTGATCTTGTCCTCCCCGATGCGCTCACGCTTCTCCGGGTCGGTGATGCCCTGGCCGGCTTCGGGAGCCAGGCACAGCACGCCGATCTTGCCCTCGGCCTCGTTGTGGTGGACCTTGAGCGCCGCGGCACCGACCTCGTCGAGCGTGTAGACCTCGCTCATCACGGGCTGGATGGCGCCCTTGTCGATGAGGCGGTTCATCTCCCAGGCCTCCTGGTAGTTCGCGAAGTGCGAGCTGATGATGCTCTTGAGCTTCATCCACAGGTGACGGTTGTCGTACTCGATCATGTAGCCGGAGGTCGCGGCGCAGGTGACGATCTTGCCGCCCTTCTTGG
>JAFAFN010000496.1 GCA_023423475.1 Actinomycetes bacterium
CGTTGAGCAGGCCCTCGGCCTCGCCGCCACCGGGCACGGCGATGCGCTCGTCGCCGCGCACGGCCCACTGGACGGCACCCAGGGGTGCGTCCGGCGCGATGCCTGCGGCGTCGAGCTGGGCCAGCGCCTCGGACATCGCGACCAGCACCGGGTCGGGGCCCTCCTCGGGAGCGGGTGCGAGTCCTCGCGGCGTACCGAGCGGGTCCCCGAGCTGCCAGTGCTCGGCGAACAATCCGCCACCCGCGCGCCAGGTCTGGTCGTCGAAACCGCCCATGAACTCTCGCCAGAGCACCACGCCGACCGAGTCGAGCGATGCGGACCGGTCCCAGGACGCCAGGATGTCGCCGGCGGCACGGAGACCGGGGTCCTCGGAGGAGCGACAGCGCTCGACCACCGCGTCGACGAGCAGCTCCGCGCTGAGGCAGCGGTTGTCGAACATGGCGGCATCGACCGCTGCGAGCGTGACGCCGCCCTCGGCCGCCAGCGCGCCGGCGACACGCAGGTTCTGACGGGTCCGGAGGCTCCGGGGAGTCCGCTCCAGGCCGCAGAGCACCGGGTAGCCCTCGAGTCGGAGCTCGGGGTGGCTCAGCCAGTGCGAGTCGTTCGCGTTGACCACGACGTCGCGCACCGCCAGCTCGGGCAGTCCGTCGGGGGCGACCAGGCCGGGGGAGCGTGCGCCCGGGTCGACCACCCACTCGTCGTCCGGCTCGGTCCCGTCGAGCACCGCGATGCGGTTCTGGAACGCCAGCGCGGCGATCAGGTCCTCGTCGAGGCGGCGCAGGAATCGCTGATTCGCAGCGTCGGACAGGGCAGGTGTCGCCGAGGCGTCGCTGTACCAGGCCGCTCCCGAGCGGTCGGCCGCCAGGGTGTTCACCCACGGCATGCCCTTCACCGTGCGGAACACGCCGCGCAGCTCGTCGATGGTGGTCGCCCGGCACATGCCGAGGAACTGCTCGAGCACGACGGTGTTGTCGATGTTCGCGTCGCGGTAGCTGAACGCCGTGTCGAGGCCCCAGCCGAGCAACGGCATGTTCAGCATCGGGCCGTGGTGGGTGCGCCAGAGCTCGCGCTCGACCGGAGCGACCTGTCCGTCGGTGAGCACGTCGACGGACACGGTCCGCGACGTCATGTCGAGCTCCCGGTCGCCGTGGCGGTAGCGCGTCGGTGCACCCGGGACGAGGCCGAGTTGGTACACGGTGAAGCGGTGGCCCTTCGAGAACGTGTGGGCCCACGCGAGGCCGTCGTTGAAGCCCATCTGGATGCCCGGTGCACCGAGCAGCGACACGCCGTAGACGTCGATCTCGCCGGGGATGGTGAGGTGGCATTCCCAGAAGCGGGCCTCGCCGCCCCAGGGGAAGTGCGGGTTGGCGACGACCAACCCTCCGCCCGACGCGGTGACGTCGCCACCGAAGGCCCAGCCGTTGCTCGCCGGTGACGGCCCGCCGAGCATGTCGGGCGACGTCGCCTCGTGCGGACCGTCCGGCCCGGGCGCCTGCGCCCAGCCGATGAGCTGCGCGAGGTTGCGGCCGCTGCCCATGAGCGCGACGTCGCCGAGGTACGCGTAGAGGTCGAGCTCGTCGATGCGTCGGATCCACTCCGCGCCGCGGCACCAGGTCGGCAGCGTGTCCGCGGCGACCGACTCGTCGACGCGGCGGTTGTAGCCGGCGACGTAGCCGGTGATCAGCTCGCGGATCCACGGCGGCTGGGCCGCTCGCAGCTGGTCGGCGCGTTCGACGACGCCGAGTGCGAGGTAGCCGAGATCGGACGCGAGGTGGCGGCCCGACGGCCCTGCGCCGTGGAACCGGGCGCGCTCGCTGCGGACCTTGACGATCTGGTCCGCGATGGTCGGCAGGTGGTCGCCCGCGATGGCCCAACCCTGTCCGTAGCCGAGCCCAGCCCAGTCGGACGCCCGGATGTGCGCGACCCCATGGGTGGTGCGGCGGACCTCGGCCTCGTGCTCGGCGTCCCCGATGTCGGCGCCGCCGAGCGTCGTCTCGTTCGTGGTCATCAGAAGTTGCTGATCACCGCGGCGAAGACCTGGTTGATGGTCGTGGCGTCACCTGCGGTGTAGGCGGTTGCGTTCGATGCCTCGGCGATCTGGCGCAGCTCGCGTGGGTCGGCCCCGGAGCCGTAGGCGACGGTGAAGATGCGCACCGGCTTGGAGTTCTCGCCGTCGCTGTTGCCCTTGACGTCCGCGAGGAGCGCATCGAACTGCTCCCGGTCGTCGGACTGGTCGCCGTCGTCGTTCTCGCCGTCGGTCAGCACGATCACCGCGTTGATCAGCGACGGGTCGTACTGCTGGAGCATCTGGTCGTAGCTGCTCTGGGTGACCTGGTAGAGCGGCGTGCCGCGGCGGGGGATCAGGTTGTTCACCTGGCGCACGAGGGCCTCTCGGTTCGGTCCGATCGGTGCGACGGGGGAGAGGTCCTCGACCACCGGCACACCCTCGTCGTCGGTGGTGAAGATGCGAAGGCCGACCAGGTCCTCGGGCTTGAAGTCGTCGAGGCCGTCGATGACCGCCTGCTTCGCCAGGTCGAGCCGGGTCGGACCGTTCGGGTCGTCGGGGTCGGCGGCCTCGCCCATCGAACCCGACACGTCGAGCACCAACATGACGCGGGCGCCCTTTCGCTGGGTCGCCCAGGTGTCGAGCAGGTCCACCATGACCTGGCCGCTGGGCACCTCGAGCAGGGTCGATGGCTGTTCCGGATCGACGCCGTTGGCCGCGACGATCGGCTCCGCGACCTCGACCTCGGGGTTGCCAGGGCGGAAGCCGTACTCGAGCACACGCTCCTGGTTGGCGGGTCGCTGCACGTACTCCTGGAACTTCTCGGCGGCTTCGCGCTGCTGGTCGGTCACCCACGGTGCGTCCAGGATGAAGAACGGGTTGTCCGAGTAGAGCGTGCCCTCGGACGGGTAGATCGCGACCAGCGGCGTGCGAGGCGCCCGGGGTTCCTCGCCCTGGGACAGCACGCCATCGGGGTTGCCCTTGTTGTAGTCGATGAGCGACTTCTCCTCGACGGCCACGGCGCTCGCGTAGGTCAGCGCCGTGCCACGGCGGTCGGCTCGGAACCAGTTGTTCAGGAACGTCATCGTGATGTCGCCGTAGTGCACGACCGACGACTCGATGTCGGTGCCGTACTGGACGACCGTTGGGTTGTCGAGGTCCTCGGCGGACAGCCCGGTCGTCTTGCCGGTCGCGGCGTAGGTCTGGGCGATCAGGGCCGAGAGCCCGGAGGTCGAGAAGTTCGGGTTCGTCTTGCCGAGGCGGAACTCGCCCCACTCGGGATGGCCGTAGTCCGCCCAGCCGCCCTCGGACTGCGACAGCGCGAGGATGTCCTTCCAGCCGATCGGCGTGTCGGGCCAGCCGAGCGCCTCGGCCATGGGCTGGGGCATCGCGATGACCAGCGGTGTGAGCATGAACGATGTCGGGTCGGCGGGCGCCATCGGCGCCTTGCCGTCGTCCTCGAGCCGCTGGTTGAGGATCGTGCCCCACGAGCTCGACGCCGGGGACCAGATGACGGGCTCCGGGCCGTCCTCGGCCACGTCCCACCCCTCGGCGAGCGCGCTCATCGCGCCGCCCGACGCCTTGGAGCGGACCTCGACGTAGATGCACTCGCCGTCGAGCTCCGCGTCGGAGGAGTCGTTGAAGCTGTCCGCGAGGTCGCCCAGCAGGTCGATCTTCTCGGAGCTCACCGCGACGTCGACCGTGATGCAGTCCCCGCGACGGGGATCGACTCCCTCACCGGAGGTGTCGTCGTCGCCCCCGCCGGTGCAGGCGCCGGCGACGAGTGCTCCCAGCACCACCGTCGCGGTGGCGAGTCGTCGCATCGTTCGTCGGCTCATCGTGTCCTCGGTTCGCTCGGGTCGTGTGGCTGTCGGTGGTGTCGCTGTCGCCCGGTCCGCTCACCAGCGGGCGCGTAACGCCTGCAGCACACCGGCGGACGGCAGGCCGTCGTCGTCGGGGAGGGAAGGCGGCTCCTGGGCGCCCTCGGGGGCGCGACCGTCGACGCGCCACCCGGCGGTCCGGAGCTGTTCGGTGAGGGCGTCCCGGCCGAGCTCGTCGAGCAGCTCACCTGCGTCCGACCCCGCACGGGGCACGAGCACGACGTCCGCGGTCACCATGGGCTCAGCGTAGATGGCCTCGTAGGAGCGGGAACCGGCGAGCCGTCGCGAGGTCTCGGCCTCGAGGGCGCCGACGGTGGTGAACGTGCCCGCCGCGGCGAGTGCTCGGGCGAGCGGTGTCTGGTCGCCGAGCCGCGTGGTCGCACTGAGCCCGGTCAGGTCGTCGAACCAGCCGGCGAAGTCGGGACCGTCGAGATCGAGCGAGTCGTAGTTCTCGCCCTCGAACCAGCTGTCGGCGGCCGAGGCGAGCACGGTGAGTCCGTCGGCACGCTCGGGTGTCGGCAGGCCGACGCGCTGGGGCGGCACCTGCCCGCCGACGCAGCGCCAGGTGATCGGCGCGCCGCAGGCCTCCTCGAGTGCAGCCCTGCCGTCGGAGCGGGTGACGATCATCGCAGGGGAGCGCGCCAGCACCTCTGACGCGTCGTCCAGCACCGGTCGGTCGAGGCCGGCGAAGGCACGGTTGTCGGCGGTGACCTCCGGCCAGGCGGACGTGGTCAACCACGCGTCCGCGTCGAGCTGCCCCTCCTCGGTCGACAGGCCGTCGGAGGTGGCACCCGACTCGCGCACCTCGACGCGGAGATCGTCCCGTCCGGCGGCGAGCTGCTCGCAGACGTCCGCGAGGGAGGTGTCGCACACGAGCTGGAGACCGTCATCGCCACCGCCGCTGCCGCCCGACCCGTCGTCGCCGTCGATGCGGTCACGGAGCAGCACCGCGCCGACGATCATGACCACGGCCACGACGACGGCGATCAGGCGCTTCACGGCGCGACCTGTTCGGTCGCAGGGACGCCCGAGATGGCGTCGGGGACGTCGTCCGCGGTGAGCGAGGTGAGGTCGGCCTCGGTGTGCTCGTCGAGCCCGACGACCCGCGACGCGTGGCGGTTGACCGACGCCTCGAAGAGGTTCCGTGCGACGCGGGCGTTGCCGAAGCCCTTGGTGCGGGGCACCGCGTCGAGCACCGCGCGGAACTTGTCGCGGCCCTCGTCGGTGAGCTCGTAACGCTGCTTCTCGCCGATCGAGGCGACGATGTCCATCAGCTGGTCGGTCTCGTAGTCCGGGAAGTCGATGACGGTGGGGAAGCGCGAGCGCAGTCCCGGGTTCGTCGACAGGAACGCCTCCATCTCGGCCGGGTAGCCGGCCACCACGAGCACGACGCGGTCGCGGCGGTCCTCCATGAGCTTCACGATCTGGTCGATCGCCTCTCGACCGAAGTCGTTCTCGTTGCCCCGCGCCAGCGTGTACGCCTCGTCGATGAACAACATGCCCTCGTCGGCCTCGTCGAACTTCGCGGTGACCAGCGGCGCGGTCTGCCCGACGAACCCGGCGACGAGTCCCGACCGGTCGGTCTCGACGAGGTGTCCTCGCGACACCACGCCGAGGGTCCGGTAGATCTGCGCGAGGAGCCGTGCGACGGTCGTCTTGCCGGTGCCCGGATTGCCCGTGAAGACCAGATGGTGGCTCGTCTCGAGGATCGGCAGTCCGCGCTCCGCACGCAGCCGCTGCACGGTGAGGAAGTCGGCGACGAGGTGCACCCGCTCCTTGACGTCATCGAGCCCGATCAGGTCGTCGAGCTCGGCGAGCAGCTCCTCGAGTGGACGTGGCGGAGGATCGGCGGGCTCGGTCTCGGCGTCGGCCTCGGGTGCCGGTGTTGCCGCTGCGGCGGTGTCGGCTCCGCCGGTGGGCCCGGTGCGGCCCACCACGGGCTCGACGTCGTCACGGTCGTGCAGCGATGCGAGCAGCCGGCTCCGCAACGCCGAGATCGCCCGGAGCTCGGCGGTCGCGGTCACCGCGTCGAGCGAGGCGACCACGTGGGCGATGTCGAGTGCCCGGTCGTAGTACCGCTCGGCGAGGTGCGTGCGGTTGCGGCGATCCGCGTCGACGAGGATCGCGAACAGGTCCGAGTCCTGGTCCAGCCAGTGCCGCCGGTCCGCCACGATCGAGCTGCCGCGCAGGTCGTCGGGCGTGGCCATGATGAGCTGGGTGTCGGGCAGCCGGTGGCCGAACGCATCGATCAGGGCGTCGAGCTCGTCGGTGGTGTGGCGCTCGTCCGCGTCGATCATCGCGGTGCACAGATGGAACGCCTCGACGGTGACGTCGTTGCGCAGCGCCCCCGCGTCGACATCGTCGAGTCCAGCGGTGGCCTCGGCGAGAGCGGACGAGACGTCCTCGACGAAGCTCGACACCACGACGTCGAGAGCCCGGTTGCGCACGGGCCGAGGATATCGGCGCCCGGGGCCGGTGCCCGGCACGCCCCCGTCGACGACGTCGCGACCCGGTAGCCTCGCGGGTCGTGAGCACGACCCCCATCCCCGAACTCGCACGTCGGGCCAAGGCCGCATCGCGCGCCATGGCGACGGCGTCGACCGACCAGAAGAACGAGGCCCTGCTGGCGGCGGCCGACCTGCTCGAGGCTCGATCCGCCGAGGTCATCGAGGCCAACGGGCTCGACGTCGAGGCCGCTCGTGCCGCCGGCATCGCCGAAGGCCTGATCGACCGACTCCGCCTGGACGAGTCGCGCATCGCCGGCATGGCCGGAGGATTGCGCCAGGTGGCCACCCTGCCGGATCCGGTGGGCGAGGTGCTCGACGGCTGGGTGCGCCCCAACGGCCTGCGGATCACACGGGTCCGAGTGCCCCTCGGCGTCATCGCGATCATCTACGAATCCCGCCCCAACGTGACCTCGGACGCGGCGGCGCTGTGCCTCAAGTCGGGCAACGCCGCCTTCCTCCGTGGCTCCTCGACGGCGATCCACTCGAACACGGCGATCGCCGGTGTGCTGCGTGAGGCCGTCACCAAGGCCGGCCTGCCCGAGGACGCCGTGGTGCTCGTCGAGGACACCTCGCGGGAAGCGGCGGTCGAGTTCATGCAGCAGCGAGGACTCGTCGACTGCCTGATCCCACGCGGTGGCGCCAACCTGATCGCCACGATCCTCGACAACGCGACCGTCCCGGTCGTGATCGACGGCGACGGCAACTGCCACGTGTACGTCGACGCCGCGGCGGATCTGGCGATGGCCGAGGAGATCATCGTCAACGCGAAGACCCAGCGTCCGTCGGTGTGCAACGCGGCGGAGAACCTGGTGCTGCACGCCGACATCGCCGAGGAGTTCCTCCGCCGTGTCGACGAGCCGCTCGCGTCGGTCGAGCTCGTCGGCGACGAGCGCGCCCGAGCGGTCCTGCCGCGCATCGCCGAGGCGACCGAGGACGACTTCGCCTCGGAGTTCCTCGACCTGAAGTTGGCCGTGCGCGTCGTCGACTCCCTCGACGAGGCGATCGTGCACGTCAACGACCACTCCTCGGGTCATTCCGAGGCGATCGTCACCGGCGACATCGCCGCGGCGGACCGGTTCCTCAACGAGGTCGACGCCGCCGCGGTGCTGCTGAACGCCTCGACGCGCTTCGTCGACGGCGAGGAGTTCGGCTTCGGCGCCGAGATCGGCATCTCGACCCAGAAGCTGCACGCTCGCGGCCCCATGGGGCTGACGCAGCTCACCACGGCCAAGTACGTGGTGCGCGGCGACGGCCAGACCCGCGGCTGATCCGCCCGCGGCCGAGTTACTCGATCGTCACGACGACGACCGTGAGCTCGCCGCCGGGTGAGGAGTAGGTGACGCTGTCGTCGACGGCGGCGCCGATGACGGCCTCGCCGAGCGGCGAGGTGGGGGAGATGACCAGCAGGTCCTCCTTGCGCTCCTCGATCGATCCGATCAGGTAGCGGTCCTCGTCGCCGTCGTCGTCCCGCAGGGTCACGATCGAGCCCGCCCGGACCACGTTCGAACCGCTGGCGTCGACGATCACGCAGTTCTCGAGGATGCCGAAGAGCTGCGCGACACGCGCCTCCATCTTCGCCTTCTCCTCCTTGGCGGCGTGGTACTCGGCGTTCTCCTTCAGGTCGCCGTGCTCGCGGGCACGTTCGATCCGGTCGGCCAGCTCGATGCGTCCGTGCGTCCGGAGCTGTTCCAGCTCGGCGGTGAGTCGGTCGTGGGCGGCCTGGGAGAGCTCGTGGGTCTGCGCCATGCGCTCAGGATAGATGTCGGAGCGACCCGGGCGGTCCGGAGCAGCGCCACGAAAGGGGGACCGGGCGCCCGGCTGGTATCATTCGCGCCATGTCGTGTCTCGACACCCGGGTAACGATCATTCGATAGCGCGAGCCGGTCCGGTTCGCGCTCCTCGCCGTCCACCCACGTGGGCGGCTTTCTTTTGTCCCGTCCTACGTCGACCGGTCCCACGCCGGCACAACCTGCAGGAGCACCCCCGAAGATGACTCACAAGATCGGCGTGATCGGCGGCGACGGCATCGGACCCGAGGTCGTCGCCGAGGCCATCAAGGTCATCGACGCGGCCGGGGTCGACTACGACCGCACCGACTACGACCTCGGAGCGCACCGCTACCTCGAGGACGGCACCGTCCTGCCCGACGAGGTGCTCGAGGAGTGGCGCGGACTCGACGCACTCCTGTTGGGCGCGGTCGGCGACCCGGCCGTCGGCGTCGCTGCACCTCCCGGACTCGTCGAGCGCGGGATCCTGCTGCGCATGCGCTTCGAGCTCGACCAGTACATCAACCTGCGTCCGTTCCGGCTGCCGCCGCGGTGCGACTTCGAGGTCATCCGCGAGAACACCGAGGGCACCTACGCCGGCGAGGGCGGGTTCCTGCGCAAGGACACCCCGCACGAGATCGCGACCCAGGGTTCGGTGAACACCCGCATGGGCGTCGAACGCTGCGTGCGCTACGCGTTCGAGCTCGCCTCGACCACCGAGCGCCAGCACCTGACCCTGGTGCACAAGAAGAACGTCCTGACCTTCGCCGGTGACCTCTGGCAGCGCACCTTCGACGAGGTCGCTCAGGAGTACCCGCAGGTCTCGACCGGCTACGACCACATCGACGCCGCCTGCATCCACTTCGTCGAGCGCCCCGAGCGCTACGACGTGATCGTCACCGACAACCTCTTCGGTGACATCCTGACCGACCTCGGCGGCGCCGTGGCCGGCGGTGTCGGCTACGCGGCCTCGGCGAACCTCAACCCGTCCCGCACGGGGCCCTCGATGTTCGAGCCGGTGCACGGCACCGCTCCCGACATCGCCGGCAAGGGCCTGGCCAACCCCATCGCGGCGATCATCTCGGCCCGGCTGATGCTCGACTTCCTCGGCGAGACCGAGGCCGCGGCCAAGGTCGCTGCGGCCTGCGAGCAGCCCGAGCGGTACCAGGGCTCGACCTCCGAGATCGGCGACGCCATCGCGGACGCCGTCAAGAACGCCTGACCCGCCCGGCACGCACCAGCACCGGTCACGCACCACCGCACGCACCACAGAGCACAGAGAGCACAGGGAACATGCCCATCACACCGACGTCGAAGATCTGGATGAACGGCGAGCTCGTCGACTGGGACGACGCCAAGATCCACGTGCTGACCCACAGCCTCCACTACGGCATGGGCGTGTTCGAAGGCATCCGTGCCTACGAGACCCCGCAGGGGCCCGGCATCTTCCGCCTGACCGAGCACATCGAGCGGCTGTTCAACTCGGCGAAGATCATGGGGATGGACATCCCGTTCACCGTCGACGAGCTGGTCGGGGCGACCAAGGACGTCGTGCGCGAGTCGGGCCTGCCCTCGGCGTACATCCGGCCGATCGCGTACTACGGCTACGGAGAGATGGGCCTCAACACGCTGCCGTGCAGCGTCGACGTCTCGATCGCCTGCTGGCCGTGGGGTGCCTACCTGGGCGACGACGCGGTCACCAAGGGCGTGCGGATGAAGATCAGCACCTGGCTGCGCCACGACCACAACGCCATGCCGCCCGCGTCCAAGACGACCGGCAACTACGTGAACTCCTCGCTGGCCAAGGTCGAGGCGCTCAAGGCGGGCTACGACGAGGGCATCATGCTCAACGGTCAGGGCCTGGTCTCGGAGTGCACCGGCGAGAACATCTTCGTGTCCCGCGGCGGCGCGCTGCTCACGCCCCCCGGTTCCGCCGGGGCGCTCGAGGGCCTCACCCAGAACACCGTGATGGCGATCGCGGACGACCTCGACATCGAGTGCGTCGTGACCGACCTGACCCGCTCCGACCTGTACATCTGCGACGAGATGTTCGTCTGCGGCACCGCGGCCGAGGTCTCGGCGGTGAACTCCGTCGACGACCGCTCCATCCCGTGCCCCGGTGAGTTCACCACCGCCATCGCGACCGAGTACGCCAAGGTCGTCCGCGGCGAGGTCCCGCAGTACAAGGACTGGGTCGAGCTTGTCTGACCCGGTCGGCGCCCCGCAGGAGTATGCGCGGCCCGACGGGACGCCCGACGCGGTCGAGATCTTCGACACGACGCTGCGCGACGGCGCCCAGTTCGAGGGCATCTCGCTGAGCGTCGAGGACAAGCTGCGCGTCGCCGAGCAGCTCGACCGGCTCGGCGTGCACTGGATCGAGGGCGGTTACCCGCAGGCGAACCCGAAGGACCAGGAGTTCTTCGAACGCGCCCGCACCGAGCTCCCGCTGTCGACCTCGACCCTCGTCGCGTTCGGCTCGACCCGCCGGCCGCTCGGCCGCAGCGACGACGACCCGACGCTGCGTGCACTCGTCGAGGCCGGCACGTCGACGGTCTGCATCGTCGGCAAGACCTGGGACTTCCACGTCACCGAGGCGTTGCGCACGACCCTCGACGAAGGGGTCGCGATGGTCGGTGAGTCGGTGGCCTTCCTGAAGTCCGCCGGCCTGCGGGTCTTCTTCGACGCCGAGCACTTCTTCGACGGCTACCAGCGCAACCCCGAGTACGCGACCCGGGTGCTCGAGGCCGCGGCGACCCAGGGGGCGGACTGCCTGGTGCTCTGTGACACCAACGGCGGCTCGTTGCCGCACCAGGTGCAGCGCATCGCACGAGAGGTCGTCGACTACTTCCAGGGCGTGCAGATCGGGATCCACACCCAGAACGACTCCGGCTGCGCGGTGGCCAACTCGGTCGCCGCGGTCGTCGGCGGCGTCACCCAGGTGCAGGGCACCGTCAACGGCTACGGCGAACGCACCGGCAACGCCAACCTCATGACGGTGATCCCCGACCTGACCCTGAAGATGGGCGTCACGACGCTGCCGCCGGACCGGATGGAGCTGCTGACCGCGGTGTCACGGCACGTGGCCGAGCTGGTCAACCTGCCGCCGCACCCTGCGGATCCGTACGTCGGTTCCTCGGCGTTCGCCCACAAGGGCGGCCTGCACACCTCGGCGCTCGGTCGAGCCGGTGGCGCGACCTACGAGCACATCGAGCCCGCGGTCGTCGGCAACCGGACCCGTGTGCTCGTGTCCGATCTGGGTGGTCGTGCCGGCATGGCGATGAAGGCGGCCGAGTTCGGCGTCGAGCTCGACGACCGTTCCGCCGGTGAGCTCTCGGAGCGTCTCAAGGTGCTCGAGTCACAGGGCTTCGTGTTCGAGGCCGCCGACGCGTCGCTCGAGCTGCTCATGCGCCGCTCGACCGGTTGGGAGCAGGACCTGTTCGCCGTCGAGGGCTACCGGGTGTCGTCGTACCACCGCGAGGGCACGGCGACAGCAGACGGTGTCCTGGACCTCTCGACCGAGGCGACGGTCAAGATCTGGCTCGGCGACGAGCGCATCGCCTCGGTGGGCGAGGGCAACGGTCCGGTCAACGCGCTCGACGCGGCGATCCGGGCCGCGTTGGGTCCGAGTCATCCGGCCATCGACCGCATCCACCTGGTCGACTTCAAGGTCCGCGTGCTCGACTCGACCGCCGACACCGGCGCCGTGACCAGGGTGCTGATCGACTCGACCGACGGCGACGACACCTGGACGACCATCGGCGTGTCGTCGAACGTGATCGAGGCGTCGTGGATGGCGCTCATCGACGCCTTCGTGTTCGGCCTCACCCGCTCGTCGGACTGAGCCCCGGGCCCGCGCCGACGGGCCGCTGCGGGTTCCGTGCCCGCCCGGTCCACGCGGTACGGTGACCGCCATGGCCGCCCCGGAGTTCGTCCCCACCCCGACCCGTCATGCCGCACGGTCCTACTCCTCGCCGCCGTGGCGTGCGGGTGGTTGGTCGGCGGACCGTCCGGGCGAGGTGCGTGGCGCACAGCCCGTCGGTGAGCAGCTCGGGACCCCGGGTCCGGATCAGGGCTACGCGATCACGTTGGTCGAGCGCTTCCGCGGCAAGCTCGCGTTGAAGGACGGCGAGCACGAGTCCGACGCGCTGACCGGCGCCGCGGCGATCGCCATGAAGCGCTCCGGACTGCTGGGTCGGGCGCCGGTGATCCACGACGTGCGCGTCGGTCTGACGATCTGGGGTTTCCTCGACGTCGGCGCGCCTGCGGAGCTCGTCGAGGTCCGCAAGGAGTGGTTCAGCGAGATCCACCACACCGCGCACCACTACCCGCAGCTGCGTCGTGTCGCCGATGCGGCGCGCGAGGACGTGCTCGTCCTGCCCCACGGCGAGATCAGCGCCCGCCACGCCGCGGACTGGCGCAGCTGCCTCGACCTGTCCGCCGACTGAGTCCTGCAGCCCGGCCCGTCAGGGCCAGATGAGGACCGGGGTCCCCAGCGGCACCGTCTCGGCGAGCATCGTGATGACGTCGTTGGGGAGTCGCACGCAGCCGTTCGACACCGACTGACCGACGAGCTCGGGCCGGTTCGTGCCGTGCAGCGCGACGACCGGCACTCCGGTCGAGAACTCGTCCATGACCTCGCTGTACCCGTCGGTCGCCAGCGCGATCGGACCGTAGGCCCCGCCGGGGTTGGATTGGGGCACGTCGTCGGTGACGAAGAAGCGACCCGTCGGCGTCGGTGTGTCCGCGGCGCCGATCACGACCGATGTCTCGGTGACGAGCTCGGTGTCGTCGAACAGGCGCAGCATGTGCTCGCCGAGGTCGATCTCGATGCGGTAGGTGGTCGTCGTGATGTCGACGTCCGACAGGGCCACCCAGCCCTCGGTGCCGTTGGGGCGCACGGGGACCTGGACCTTCACCCAGGGACCACGTCGCTCGGTCACCGCCATCGTGAACGGCTGTGGTTCCTCGGTGTAGGGCCCGGGGTTCGTGAACTCCCAGCCGCCCTCGACCGCGTAGCGACCCTGCACCGGATAGTCGATGCGCGGCAGCGCGTCCCTGGCCGGTAGCTGGTCCTGGCTGGCGGGAGGGAGCTCGGGGGTCTCGGTCCGCACCGCGAGCGGAGTGGTCGCCCAGTCGGTGGGTTCGGCGGCGGCGACGACGAGGGTGTCGAGGTGCGCCTTGGCCGTCGCGATCTCGAAGGTGCCACCGGGGAGCGAGGGGATCGTGGACGTGGTGGTCGACGCGGTCGTCGTCGTGGTGGTGCGATCGACGGCCACCGGGTCGTCGCCACGGGTGACGAGGAACCCGATCAGGAGCGCCAGGACCAGCAGTCCGGCACCCGCGATGGCGAGGTTGCGGCGGCCGGTTGAACTCGGTGCTGCGTCGTTCGGTGGCTGGATCGCCTCGTCCCCCGATGCAGTGGGCTCAGCAGCGGTGGATCCTGTGGTCGTGGGCGCCTCGGACGGGTCGTCGGGCAGGTCCCCGGAGACGTCGTTCACCCTGGATCCTGCCGATCAGCCCGCCTGTGCATGGCCCGAGGATACGGCCCCGAGGGGGTGATCGCGGCGCAGTAGCCTGAACGCCGTGACCGCTCCCGTACGTGTTCGTTTCGCGCCCTCTCCGACGGGCTATCTGCATCTCGGCAGCGCCCGCGCGGCGTTGTTCAACTGGCTCGCCGCCCGCCATGCCGACGGCGCGTTCCTGCTGCGGATCGAGGACACCGACCTGGATCGGTCGAAGCCTGAGCTCATCGACGTGATCTACCAGGGCCTCGAGTGGCTGGGGCTCACCTGGGACGAGGAGCCGGTCCGGCAGTCGACGCGCAACGACGCCCACCAGGAGGCGGTCGACGCCCTGCTGGCCGAGGGGTCGGCCTACTGGTCCGATCCCGTCGCCGAGGCCGATCGTGCCGCCGTCGGTGGCAGGGCCTACGACCCGGCCGATCGTGACCGCGGGCTGGGTCCGGGCGAGGGCCGCGCGGTGCGCTTCAAGGTGCCAGAGGGTGGCTCGACCGGTTGGCACGACCTGATCCGTGGCGACATCTCGGTCGAGCACGCCAACATCGAGGACTTCGTGATCCGTCGAGCGGACGGGTCGCCGACGTTCTTCCTCGCCAACGCGAGCGACGATGCGTTCATGGGCATCACCCACGTGATCCGCGGCGAGGACCTCATCAACGTCACGCCGAAGTACCTGCTGCTGCGTCGTGCCATGGGCGTCCCCGGGCCGGAGCCAGAGTTCGCGCACATGCCGTTGATCGTCAACGAGCAGCGCAAGAAGCTCTCGAAGCGTCGCGACGACGTCTCGCTGACCGACTACCGCGACCGCGGCATCCTCGCGTCGGCGATGGTGAACTACCTGTCGCTGCTGGGCTGGGGCCCCTCGGACGGCGAAGAGGTCAACCTGCATCCCCTCGATCTGGTCACCGGCTTCGCCCCGCAGTTCGACATCTCGTCGGTGAGCTCGTCGCCCGCGTTCTTCGACGTGAAGAAGCTGCTCTTCGTCAACGGCGAGCACCTGCGTGCGCTGTCGCCCGAGGAGTTCGAGGCAGCGGCCGAGCCGTTCCTGGCGCAGGCGTCGTGGTACGACCGCTTCCAGGCCGATCCCGCGAACCGGGAGCGGTTCCTCCAGCTGCTGCCCGAGGTGCAGACCCGTGTCGAGACGCTGTCGGACGTGCCGGGCTACGTCGACTTCGTGTTCCTCGAGGCACCCGAGTTCGACGAGAAGTCGTGGAACAAGGCGATGTCCGCGGACGCGCCGGCCTGGCTCGACGCGGTGATCGCGGGGGTCGAGCAGTGGAACTGGACCTCCGAGGACCTGCACGCCTCGTTCATGGCGCTGGCCGAGTCGCTCGAGGCGAACCGCCGCAAGTTCCAGGCGCCAGTGCGTGTCGCGCTGACCGGTCGCAGCGTGGGGCCTCCGCTGTTCGAGTCGATGCAGGTCATGGGGCGTGAGCAGGTGCTCGCTCGTCTCCGAGCCGCGCGGGAGCTGCTCGACGGCGACGGCCCGGTCTTCGTGGCGGCGGGGGAGCCGACGGGGTCGGGTGGCTGAGAGGACGTCGTTCGCCCGTTGGGTGCGCCGCATCGCCGGAGCCGGTGTGGTCCTCGTCCTGCTGTACCTGGGCGTCATCGCCTGGCAGGTGACGGCCGCGTCGCGCCTCGACCAGCGCGAGCAGGTCGACGCGATCGTCGTGCTGGGCGCGGCGCAGTACGACGGCACGCCGTCCCCGGCGCTGGAGCGACGACTCGACCGGGCCTTCGAGCTCTACGAGGAGGGCCTCGCCGACGAGATCGTGCTGACGGGCTCCAAGCAACCCGCGGACCGCTTCACCGAGGCCTTCGCCGGGTTCAGGTACCTGACCGGCAAGGGGGTGCCCGAATCCGACCTGCGCATCGTCGACGACGGCTCGAGCACCTACGAGTCGCTCGCCGCGGCGCGCCGGGTGCTGCGTGACGAGGGCGCGGACCGGGTGCTGCTGGTGTCCGATGGGTACCACAACCGCCGGCTCCAGGGCGTGGCCCGAGAGCTCGGGATGGAGCCGTTCGTCGCGCCCACGGATGGCAACGCGACGCTGCGACAGATCGTGGGCGAGACCGGTCGGGTCGCGGTGGCCGAGATCATCGGTTACCGCCGGCTGTTCAACGCGACGGGCTGAGGGTGTCAACTCGTGCTTGACATCTCGGGCTGTCAATCTATGGTTGACGCCATGGCGGCACCAGAACCGTCCGCGAACGCTCCGATCACCGCACAGGTCCGTCTCGACGACCTGATCTCGTCGATCAGTGCGGTGCACGAGGCGCCGCTCGATCAGCTCACCGACGCCGTGCTGCTCGGCGACCACCTCGGTGAGCTGTCCGATCACCTCATCGGCCACTTCGTCGACCGCGCTCGGCGATCAGGGGCGTCGTGGAGCGAGATCGGACGCAGCATGGGGGTGACACGGCAGGCGGCGCAGCAGCGGTCCGTGCCCCGTGACGTCGACACGTCCGCGCTCCAGATGCCCGAGCCGGATCCCGCCGACGGCTTCGGTCGCTTCACGCCGCGTGCGCGCAACGTGGTGGTCGCCGCGCAGGACGAGGCCATCGCCGCGAGCAACGACCGGATCACACCCGATCACCTCGTTCTGGGGCTGCTCGCCGAGCCCGAGGCGATCGCTGCGAAGGTCCTCGTCGACGGGGGAGTGACGCCCGAGTCGATTCGGTCCGCCGCGGCCGGCCGCCTGCCCGAGCCGGTCGCCGAGGCGCCCGATCTGGTGCCCTTCGATGCCGCCTCCAAGAAGGTGATGGAGCTCACGTTCCGTCACGCCCTCCGGCTCGGGCACAACTACGTCGGCACCGAGCACGTGCTCCTGGCGCTGCTCGAGCTCGAGGGGGACGACGGGCTGCTCGTCGGACTGGGGGTGGAACGGCCCGCCGTCGAGACCGCCGTGCAGGAGTCGCTGGCCCGGATTCAGGATTCGCGTCGCGCCGGATGATCCGCTACAGTCTTCCGGCACCCCTTCGGGGGTGAGTGCCACGCCTCGGCGTGGTGACCGCCTCCCGGGGCGGAAGCCACCTTCGGGGGTGGTGTAATTGGCAACACATCTGGTTCTGGTCCAGACATTGGGGGTTCGAGTCCTCCCCCCCGAGCACAACTCAGCAGATCTCCGGAGCGATCCGGCGGCAACAGGCCCCCATCGTCTAGCGGCCTAGGACACCACCCTCTCAAGGTGGCGGCACGGGTTCAAATCCCGTTGGGGGTACAGGAAAGCCCTGCAGTTGCAGGGCTTTCGCCGTTCCCGGGCGCGGTTCGCGTGGAATGCCGAGCTGGGCCGCACTCGCTTCGGCCGCGCGTCACCAGTAGCCGGATCGGCGCAGCCCGACGTCGTCGCCGGGGGTCGGGGCAACGGTGGGCACCCGGTCGACGAACGCCAGCCAGCCTTCGCCGATCAGACGCTGGTCGGCCAGATGCTCGTCGGCCAGTGCGACGACCCCGAGGTGCGTGGCGGAGTGTCGCTCGAGCCACTCGACGAACGCGTCGGTCCACGCCTGACGGTCCCGGTGGGTCTCGCCAGCTTCGTCCGCCCGCCACTGCCAACGAAGATCGGCCATGGCGGTGAAATCGCCCGCAGCGGCGCGCCTGACCGTGATCGGTGCCATCGAGTCCGACGGTACTGCGGTCACCGCCGGGGCGGCCGACCGTTGCCGTGCGGACCGAATCGGGGAGCGGCGACGGCGGGAGCTGTGCTGTGGTGTGCCACCAACGACGTCGGTCGAACCAAGATGAGGAGCAGCGGCAGATGCCAGAGCCAGCGGTGGGTGAGCTCGACGTGGGTGTCGCAGATGCAGCGGTGCAGCAGTCCCGCCGATCGCTCGCTCACGACGTCGCGATCAGCGCGATCTGGGCGGTGGTGGCGACCGGCGCCTCGTTCCTCATCGCCCGGGCGATCGAGCCGTCGGTCGTGCTCGACCCACTCGAGGCGTTCGCCGTGCTCACGTCCTACTCGTGCACCTACCTCGTGGTCCGACAGCGGCGGATCAACTACCTGGTGGGGATGGCGTCGACGGCCGCCTATGCACTGCTGTTTCACCGGGCGGAGCTGCTCGCCAGCATGGTGTTGAACCTGTACCTGACGCCGTCGCTCATCTACGGCTGGTTCCGTTGGCGGCCCGACGCCGACACACGGCCGGTGACGAACGTCGCGCTGCGCTGGAGTCCCGTCTACCTCGCCGTCACGGCGGCAAGCTACGTGGGCGCGGTCGCGATGGTCGGGTGGTTCGACGGCGAGCTGCCACGCTGGGATGCCGTGATCCTGATCGGGTCGATCCTGGCCCAGTTCCTCCTCGACAACAAGAAGCTCCAGACCTGGGTGGTCTGGGCGGTGGTCAACGTCGTCGCCATCTACGTCTACGCCCGTGCCGACCTGCCGATGGCGGCGGCGCAGTACGTGTTCTTCCTGGCCAACACCGTCTACGGGTACCGGTCCTGGCGGCGGTCGATGGCGGGCTCGACGCCGGCTGCCCTCCCGGCCGAGGTCGTTCGATGAGCTCGACCTGGGTGCTGCTCACTGCGCTGCCACCGACCCGAGGCCATCTGCAGTTGGTGCGCTTCGCCGAGGCGCTGGACCGGGGCGACGGAGGCGACGGGGTCACGGTGCTCGTGTGCACGCAGCCCGACGAGCCGTTCGTCGCCGAGCGGCCCGCCGCGGTGGCCGCGGCGATCGATGGCGCGCTGCGCGACCGGGTCGAGGTGCTGCACTTCGCCGAGCAGGTCCAGCAGGTGCCCGACGGCGACGACGATGCCGCCTTCTGGGCGATGTGGGTCGACATCCTCGCGGCTCGGGGCCTGCGCCCCGGCGACACGATCGTCGCGTCCGAGCCCTACGGGGTGCCGCTGGCCGGTGCTGCGGGGTGTCGCTTCGTGCCCTACGACCCGGGTCGGGTCACGGACGGCTGCAACGCGACCTCGGTGCGTCGGGACCCGCTCTCTCACTTCGACGTGATGGTGCCCGAGTTCGCCCGGCTGCTCACCCGGCGAGTCACGTTCTTCGGGGCGGAGTCGACCGGCAAGACCACGCTGAGCGTCGCCGTCGCCGAACAGGTCTCGGGGCACCTCCTGCCCGAGTGGGCGCGGCCCTACCTCGACCTGATCGGGCCGGTGGTGACCGACGACGCGATGCACACGATCTGGTCGGCGCAGCGAGCGCTGCAGGAGAGCATCGTGCGGCATGCGCCGCGACCGTTCATCGTCCAGGACACCGACCTGTTCAGCACACTCGGCTACTGGGAGATGTTCGACCCGGCCGGAGTGCCACCCGGTCTCGCCGACGATGCGGTCGCGACACGCTCCGACCTGTACGTGATGTGCCCGTCGGACATCCCCTTCGAGCCCGACCCGCAGCGCTTCGGTGGCGACCGTCGAGAGTCGACCGACCAGTACTGGATCGACCTGCTCGAACGATTCGGTCTGAACTACGTCGTGCTCGGGTCGAGCGATCCCGACGAACGCCTGCGACAGGCGACCGAGGCCGTGCTGGGCACCTTCGACCAGCGCATCCTGGCATACGACCGGATCACCTGAGCGGGTCGAGGCGTAGCATCGCGACCATGTCGACCGAACTGCTGCCCACGCCCGCGATCGCCGGTGAGGTGCCGGTCGATCCGATCGATGTCACCGAGGCATTCCTCGCGGCGCTCGCTGCGGGCGAGCTCGACGAGGCGATCAGCTACCTCGGCGATGAGGTGCACTATGTGAACGTCGGCTTCCCCGCGCTCGACGGCGCCGAGACGGTCCGCCGGGCGTTCAAGGGGCTGGACCGACCCGGCGTCGGCTTCGAGGCGTACCTGCACGCGATCTCGGCAGACGGTCCCGTCGTGCTCACCGAGCGCACCGACGTGATCCAGCTCGGTCCGTTCCGTTGGCAGTTCTGGGTGATGGGCCGCTTCGACGTGCACGACGGCCGTATCACCCTGTGGCGCGACGGCTTCGACGTCGCCGACCTGCTGAAGGCCACGGTCCGAGCGGTGATCGGTGCTGCGGTGCCGGCGCTGCGCCCGACTCCGCCGGAGGACCTGCTGGTCCCACCCGGTCGCTGAACCGAGCGGTCGCCGCCGCGGCGTCGGGTGCCGGCTTCGCTGTCACACCCGCTCTCTAGAGTTGGTTGTAGGTCGTTCACTTCCCCAGATCCATCTCTTCGGGGGTGGGTGTTGGACGGCTGGTCGTCGTGTCACCGACTGCTGTGACGCTGCTGGACTTCACGACTTGTTGGGGAGGCGCGCCCGTGGCGCTGCTCGATCATCCACCACCACCCGAGTTCGATGCCGTCGCCGCGTCGGACGACGACCTGATCGCGGAGCTGCACTCGTTGGAGGCAGCGCAACGCGTGTTGGACGCGCGTCGCATGGTCGTGCTCGGCGAGACCGCCGCACGCCATGTCACTGAACGCCGCACCGGGCTGACGACGAAGGCGTGGCTCTTGGACGAGCACCACGTCGCTGGTGTGACCGCCGCGCGGCAGGTGGCGACGGCGAAGAAGCTCCGGCTGCTCCTTCCGGTGGTCGCGGATGCGCTCTCGGATGGGGTGATCTCGTTTGATCACGCCGCGTTCATCGCCCGGCTGTGCACACCCAGGGTCGAGGCGATCGTGGTGGAGTTGCAGGAACGGTTCATCGAGCTCGC
>JAFAFN010000562.1 GCA_023423475.1 Actinomycetes bacterium
GGTCTGATCGGGGCGCGGGGCGGGTGGGGTTCGGGGGTCGGCGGTCGCTCACGTCAGGTCGCATCCATCAGAAGGCGAAGTAGATGAACGGGGCGACACCCTGCGGTCCCAGCAGGTTGCACACGACGAAGAAGAGCCCGACGCCCACGGCGATCAGGGCGGGAGGCAGCTGGGACGCGCGGTACTCCAGCGCGTCGCCGATCCGGCGCGGCACGAACTGCCCGACCATGCCGACCACGACCGCGAGCACGACCACGGGCGTGACCAGGGTGCCGATGCCCCAGTTGGTCAGCAGACCCCACAGGTAGGCGAGCGCCGTGCCCAGGTCCGGAGCACGGAAGAAGATCCAACCGACCACGACGAAGTGGAACACCCAGAGTCGCGCCAGCCACGGGTTCATCGACTTGTGCTCGATCGGCTCGAGCTGGGCCGACATGACGAGGGTCGCGTCGTCGCCCTTGTGGTCGGCCAACGACGTCGACAACGGCGACGGCGCGACCGGCGAGTCCTCCTTGGACGCGACGGGGCCGAGCCCGAGCTTCTCGGCCCAGCGTCCGGGCGACCTGGGCGCGGGTGCCGGCCCCGCTCCGCCCGACGGTCCGGCGGAGCGCTCGTCGCGCATCGCGTAGTACCGCTCGACGGCCAACCCCGTGCCGTGGAACGCACCCCAGATCACGAAGGTCCAGCTCGCGCCGTGCCAGAGTCCACCCAGCAGCATCGTGAGGAACAGGTTGCGGTACTCCGCCCGAGGGCCTCCCCGATTGCCGCCCAGCGGGATGTACAGGTAGTCGCGGAGCCAGCGCGACAACGTCATGTGCCAGCGCCGCCAGAACTCCTGGATGGAACGCGACGAGTAGGGCTGGTCGAAGTTGTCGGGGAACTTGATGCCCAGCAACAGGGCGATGCCGATCGCCATGTCGGTGTAACCCGAGAAGTCGGCGTAGATCTGCACGGCGTAGGCCCACGCACCGACCAGCAGCTCGAGGTTGGTGTGCTGGTCCGGTGCCACGAACACCGGATCGACGATCGCGGTCGCCAGGAAGTTCGCGATCACGACCTTCTTGAACAGACCACGGCAGATCAGTCGGATGGCCCGCGTCGCGTCGATGCGTTCGGGGTTGCGACGCCGCTGCAGCTGGGGTTCGAACTCCGAGACCCTGACGATCGGGCCGGCCACCAGGTGCGGGAAGAACGCGAGGTAGACGGCGAAGTCGATCAACGTGATCGGCTCCTGGTCGCCACGGAAGATGTCGATCAGGTAGCTGATGGCGCAGAACGTGAAGAACGAGATGCCGACCGGGAGCAGCACCTTGATGAGCAGCGGGCTCGCGGAGAGTCCGAGCGGCTCGAGCAACGCCAGCACCGAGTCGACGAAGAAGCCGTAGTACTTGAAGAAGCCCAGCAGCAGCAGGTTGAACCCGACGCCGACGAGCATCCAGCGCTTCTGGGTCGTGGCGTCGCGTGCGCGGAAGATCGCCCTGCCGAAGAGCCAGTTGCCGACCGTCGAGCCGGCGAGCAGGAAGACGAAGTGCCAGTCGGTCCAGCCGTAGAAGAGGTAGCTCGCACCGAGCATGAACCACCGCCACTGCATCGGGCGGTCGTTGAGCCTCCACGCCACTCCCAGCACGACGACGAAGAAGAGGGCGAACGTCATCGTGGGGAACAGCACCGGACACCTCCCTCAGGCATCGTCGCGGACACCGGGAACCAGGTGTCGCGGCAGCCCCGGCAGCGATGGCCGCAACCCGACCATTGAAGTCGACCTGACCCGCCCAGCGGTCGATCCTGCGCCCGAGCGAGGCTCGATGGCCGCTTCGGAACTCCCCATCACGACCCGAATGACATTTGTCATGGACCCTCGGGAGTCGAGTGACTACTGTCTCTTTCGCGGGTGTGGAGGAGGTCGATCGGTGCGGGGGGCTGCACCGATCAACAGGCCGATCGACGGACCCGTGATGGACCGAACAGGGGGAAACTCGATGGGCGAACGGGTCCGGCGCGCGCGCACGGCGGCGATCCGGGGAACGGCAGGGGTGCTCGCGGCGACGAGCCTGCTCGCGATCGTCGGAGCGCCCGCCGGCGCCCAGACCGAGGAGTGGCACAACGGCGAGGCCCAGGCCAGCGCCGACACGTTCCTGGTCAACATCAAGCAGGGCAACGCCAACATCGGCGTGACCTACGGGCGCACGATCGCCGGCTACCGCGACATCACCGGCAACGCCGAGGCGAGGGCCATCGACCTCGGGGTGCTCCCCACGCTGTTCGGCGGCGAGCAGTGCGACGGATCGCCGCCGATCATGAACCCGGAGACCTTCCCCCCGCTCACCAGCGTCGACTCCCAGACCCCGAACGCCGCAGCGTCGCGCCGGGTCGAGGCCTTCAACCCCGGTCTCGGCTCGAACGCCGGCGGCGCATCGGCAGGGTTCCAGGACGCCACGGCGACCAAGACCCCGTCGAGCCGTGCCGCCACCGAGAGCCCCACGACCGACCTCTTCCTGATCGCGGTCAAGAACGGCACGACCGAGTCCACCACCTCGCTCGAGGGCAAGGTGCGCACCGCCCGCGCGGTGATGACCGCGGACGAGCTGAAGATCTTCGGTGGCCTGTTCAGCTTCACCAAGCCGCGCTGGGAGGCCGTCGCCACCAGCGGCGCCGAGACCACCACCCGCGGCAACTTCACCTTCGAGCGAGCCACGGTGCTCGGCATCCCCCGCAACGCCGACCAAGCGCTCAACGAGCTCGCCGCGTTCGAGGCCGGGCTCGAGCAGCTGCTCGGCCCCTTCGGCGTCGAGCTGAACCTGCCCCGTGTCGAGGTCACCGAGGGCAGGGTCAAGGTCACCCCGATGGAGTTCCTGGTAAAGGACATGCCCTGGGGTGCCCAGGTCGTGGCGCCGTTCCTCGGCAACATCCAGCCGTACAAGGAAGCGCTCACCAAGCAGCTGCTCGCCGAGGACTGCAAGAACGAGAGCTCGCTCATCCTCCTCGACGTCATCCTCGGCATCCTCGCGGGGTCCGGTTCGCTCGAGATCATGGCCGGCGGCGTCGAGGCCTGGACCGCGGACACCGACTTCAGCGCACCCCCGCTCGAGCCGCTGCCGCCGATGACCGAGCTGCCACCGGACACCACCCCGCCGCCGGTCGAGGTCATGCCCGAGACGGACTTCGCCACGGACTTCTCCTCCGACCTCGGGTTCGACGACTTCTCGACCGACGACTTCGGCAGCGACGACTTCTCGGACCTCGGTACCGACGACCTCAGCTCGTTCGACTCGACCCCGACCACCACCGACACCGGTGACGACACCGAAGAGGTCGCGGCGGTCGCCGCCAGCGGCTCCCGCTTCGAGGACTCCACCGCCGGCGCTGCCGCCGTCGCGGTCGGCATCCTCGGGCTGATCGGCGCCCTCGGGCTGTCGTTCGGCGAACGCATCATGTCGCGCCGCACCTCCAGGAGGATCCCATGAGCTCGCCCACGAAGGATCGGCTCTTCCGGGGCTACGGACCCCTGGTCGGCTTCGCGGCGGTCTTCCTCGCGATCGCCGTGCTCGTCCCGAGCCAGCAGCGAGAGGTCACCGTCGGGTCGATCGACGACTCCGAGTACGCGGACGGCTCCGGCAAGGGCGCCGGAGGGGCGGACGGCACCGACGGCTTCGAGTCCGAGGTGCTCAGCGAGGAAGAGATCGCCGCGCTCGACCAGGAGGCGGCCGCCAAGGCGGCGGCCGAAGCAGAAGCGGCGATGCGTGCTGCTGCAGAGGGCGGCGGTGAGGGCGGCGAGGGCGGCCCCGGTGGGCCCACCCAGGTCGGCGGCTGCGCCGATCGACCGCTGCAGATCCCGAGCGACCCGTACTCACCGCCGTGCATCTCGTTCTCCGGTGGCAACGGCGGCGAGACCGCGCCGGGTGTCAACAACGACACCATCAGGGTGTCGGTCCGCATCGGCGGCTTCGCGAACGGCATGCTCGACGCGCTGTCGAAGGTCGCCAAGGCCAAGATCCCCGCCGAGAGCCCCGAGCTCATCGCCCGCACCATCACGGGGCTGACCGAGTACTTCAACAAGGCGTTCCAGATGTACGGCCGCAAGATCGAGATGGTGATCTACGATGGCAAGGGCGACGTCCTCAAGGAGATCACCGGCGGCGGCCAGGAAGGCGCCGAGGCCGATGCGCTCAAGGCCCAGCAGGAGCTCAAGGTCTTCGCCGACGTCTCCGCCGTCTCGCCGGTCTACGCCGATGCGCTCGCCCGACGCGGCATCGTCAACATCGGCTCGCCGTTCATGTCACGGGAGTGGCTCAGCCAGCGACGCCCCTACACCTGGAGCCAGTTCACCGACTGCTCGACCATCGTCGAGAGCGTCGGGTCGTACTACGGCATCAAGATGGCCAACAAGCCCGCAGCGCTCGCGGGCGGCGACCTGAAGGGCAAGCCACGCAAGCTGGCGATCATCGCCCCGGAAAACTCCTGGTACCAGGAGTGCGTCGCGGCAGGGGTGCAGATCCTCGGTCGTGCCGGCGTCCAGCCGGCGCTCAACGAGAAGTACCGCATCGAGATCAACCAGATGTCGATCCAGGCCGGCGAGAAGCTCGCCAAGATGAAGAACGCCGGGATCACCACGGTGATGTGCGGCTGCGACCCGCTGCTGCTCACCTTCCTCACGGCCAAGGCAAAGGAGCAGAACTACCACCCCGAGTGGCTGATGACCGGGGTCGCCCTGATCGACAACGACCTCATCGGTTCGATCATGGAGCAGGGCCAGTGGTCCCGGGCGTTCGGCGTGTCGTTCTCCGGGCCGGCCCAACCGGCGGGTCAGAGCCTCGGCTACCGCGCCTACAAGGCCGTCCGCCAGGACGAGCCGTCGGTGGCCGTCGACCTGATCTACAACCAGCTGAACCTGCTGGCCATCGGCATCCAGATGGCCGGGCCGAACCTCACACCCGAGACCTTCGAGCAGGGCATGTTCAAGTACCCCACCCGGACCGGACCGTCGGGCACGTGGGGCTTCGCTCCCGGCGACTACTCCACCTCGGACGACGCTCGAGAGGTGTTCTGGAACCCGCAGGGGGTCTCGATCCAGACCCGTGAACCGGGCCAGTACGTCGACCCCAACGGCGGGCAGCGGTTCCCGATCGGCAAGTGGCCCGGCGCGGCGCCTCGATCGGCCGCAGGGTGAGCACCGCACGCGCCGGTGGCGCGCTCCACACCCTGACCTCGGACCGCCGCGCGGTCGGCGCCATGTGGCTGGTCGGCCTCCTGGCCGCATGGGCGGCCGCCGCGGCGTTCCTGCCCAACGGCGCGCCGCTCGGACTCGTCGCCATCGGCGCCGTGCTCGGCTCGTCGACCGGCCTGGCCGCGGTCGGCGTGATCCTGGTCTGGCGTGCGAACCGCGTCGTGAACTTCGCCGCCGGCGCACTCGGCGGCGCGGCGGCGCTCGGCTCGCTCAACCTGTTCCTGACATGGGAGTGGCCGTACTGGTCGGCGGTGCTCAGCGCCGTGGTGCTCGGACTGGTGTTCGGTGGGCTGGTCGAGATCACCGTCATCCGACGGTTCGCGAACGCCCCCCGACTCGTGCTGACCGTCGCCACCATCGGCCTCGCCCAGCTGCTCGGCGGCATCGAGCTCGCCATCCCGAAGTACATGTTCGGCATCGAGTCGCCGATCCTCGGCGCGTTCGAGACACCGCTCACGTCGACCAACTTCGAGCTCGGCCCGGTCATCATCACCGGCGACCACCTGCTCGTCGCCGCCGTGGTGCCCATCGTGGTCGCTGGCCTCGCCTGGTTCCTCAAGCGGTCCCTCGCCGGCACCGCGATCCGCGCCGCGTCGGAGAACACCGACCGTGCCCGCCTGCTCGGCGTGCCGGTCCGCAACCTGACCACCATCGTCTGGATGCTCGCCGGCGCGCTGGCTGCACTGACCTTCGTGCTCAAGGCCCCGTTCCTCGGCGCGACGCCATCGGCCATCGCCGGCCCCGCGGTCATGCTCCCGGCGTTGACCGCCGCGGTCGTCGCCCGCATGGAGTCGATGCCCGTCGCGTTCGGCGCCGCGGTCGTGCTCGGCGTCGTCGAGCAGGTCGTTCGGTGGAACACCTCGAGCCCCGAGCTCGTCGACGTGGTGCTCTTCGTGATCATCGTCGCCGCCCTGCTGCTGCGCCGCTCCAACGGCTCCCGGGCACACGACGCGGACGGCGGCTGGCGCGAGGCCGAGCTCATTCGACCGCTCGCTCCGGCCATCGCCTCGCTGCGATCGGTGCAGTGGACCAAACGGGCGGGCCTCGTCGCACTCATTGCGCTCGCGGTGGTCGTTCCCCTGCTCGTCGGGCCGGGCACCTCGTACTCGCTGTCGATCATGACGGTCTGGGCGATCGTTGCGGTCAGCCTGGTGGTGCTCACCGGCTGGGGCGGCCAGATCAGCCTCGGTCAGTTCGCACTCGTCGGTGTCGGCGCGATGGTGGCCGGCAACCTCGTCTCGCGCTGGAACGTCGATCTGTTCATCACCCTGGCGGTCGCCGCCGCCGCGGGCTCGCTGGCTGCGCTGCTGCTCGGCATCCCCGCGCTGAAGATCCGAGGACCGTTCCTGGCCGTGGTCACGCTCGCGTTCGCGGTGGTGCTCGACGGCTACGTGCTCAATCCGAACGTCTTCCCCGAGATCATCCCCCAGGACGTCGGTCGTCCGTCCCTGTGGGCTCGACTCGACCTCGAGAACGAGCGCTACATGCTGTGGTTCTCACTGGCGATCCTGGCCCTGGTCATCGTGTTGGCCCGCGGGGTCCGCAACTCGCGATCCGGGCGCCTGCTGATCGCCGCGCGTGACAACGCCAAGGCGACCGAGGCCGCGTCGGTGTCGACCCGGAAGGTCACGCTGTCCGGCTTCGTCTTCTCCGGTGCGCTCGCCGGTCTGGCCGGCGGTCTGCACGTGCTCCTGCTGCACGGCGCCAGGGTCGGTTCGTACCAGCCGGTCCAGTCCGTCGAGATCTTCTCGATGGCCACCATCGGCGGGCTCGGCTCCATCGGTGGCGCCATCAGCGGTGCCGCCGGCATGCGAGGGCTCCAGGACCTCGACCAGACGATCCGGCTGATCGCGGCCGGCACCGGCGTGCTCGTCGTGCTCTGGCTGATCCCCTCCGGACTGGCCGGTCTGGCCGCCAGGGTGCGGGACATGGTGGTGCGGCGGGTCGCCGCACGCCACGGTCTCGACATCGAGGGCCGCCCACTCCCGCTGCCCGCCCCCGAGCTCACCCTCGTCGGCGCCGACCAGGCTGCCGACGGGCACTCGGACGGGTCGGCACCCGACGCGCCGGCCAGCCCGCCCGTGGCGGAACCGGCCCTCGCCGTCGCTGAGGAGCCGGCGGTCGTGGACGCGCCCGTGGCCGAACTGGCCGAGGGGGAGCTGCGAGCCAGCGGCATCGACGTCTCCTACGGCCGACTCCAGGTCCTCTTCGACCTCGACCTCGACGTCGCCGAGGGCGAGATCGTCGCGCTGCTCGGTACCAACGGCGCCGGCAAGTCGACGCTGCTCAAGGCCATCTGCGGCCTCATCCCGAGCACCGGGACGGTGCGTCTCGGCGGCGTCGACCTGACCGGCAAGTCCGCCGAGCAGATCGTCACCGAGGGCATCGCCCTCATGCCCGGCGGCAAGGCCATCTTCCCGACGCTCAGCGTCGACGACCACCTGCGGCTCTCGTGCTGGACCTTCCGCAAGGAGTCGGCCCGGATCGACGAGGACCTCGCCACGGTCCACGAGCTGTTCCCGATCCTCGCCGAGCGGCGCTCGCAGCTCGCCGGCGACCTCTCCGGCGGCGAGCAGCAGCAGCTGGCCCTTGCCATGACGCTCATGCTGCGTCCGAAGGTCCTGCTGATCGACGAGCTGTCGCTCGGTCTCGCCCCCATGATCGTCGGCGCGCTGTGCGATGTCGTGCGTCGCCTGAACGCCGTCGGCATGACCGTCGTCGTCGTCGAGCAGTCGGTCAACGTGGCG
>JAFAFN010000577.1 GCA_023423475.1 Actinomycetes bacterium
CGTACGCGACGGCGTCGAACTCGACCAGCCCTGGGAACGGGCTGTCGGGCAGCGTCGGACGTCGGCGCTCGATGCCGATCGTCGCGTCGGGCGACACGATCGCCGCTCGGACGCCGCTGGTGCCCGCATCGATGACGAGGATGCTCATTCCGTCCCCCCGGACGCTGTGGAGTGGTGTGCGACGTGGACGCCGCCGTGGACGATGTTGCCGCTCACCCGTGATCCCGGGGCGCGGGACCGTTCTGCTGCAGCCACTTGCGGGCGAACATGCCGCCGAGCATGCCGCAGGTCGCCATCAGGATGGCCATGAACGGGAAGGCGAGCCAGCTGATCGGTTCGCCGGAGATCAGGCGGATGACGACGCCGATCGCCTGCGCGGCGAGGTACGCACCGGCTCCTGCGGCGGCTGCGTGGGCGAGCTGGGCCGACGGCGCCAGGCGGATCGTGGCCCAACCCGCGGCGGCGCCGCCGAGCAGGATCAGCAGCCAGAACAGGAACGTGGCGGGGTGACCGGGTTCGATCGTGCCGTCGTCGATCAGCAGGTTGTTGAGGATGGCGGCGGGCATCACGAGCACGAGTCCGGTGATCACCCCTCGCCAGAGGGCCTGGAGCGGTTCGAGCTCGGGGAGGACGTTGCCGCCGGGGCCGGGGGTCGCCATGGTCAGCCGAGTCCGGGGTTGCCGAACGCCGAGGACAGCCCGAGCTTGCCGGGGTTCAGGATGCCTTTCGGGTCGAGGGCCTTCTTGACCGACGCGAGCACGTCGAGGCCGCCGCCGAGTGCCTCGGCGCTGTAGCGCGACCGGTTGAGACCGACGCCGTGGTGGTGCGACAACGAGCCGCCTCCGGCGAGCACCGCTCGGGTCCCCGCGTCCCAGACGCTGCGGTAGAAGCGCTCGGTGGACTCCTGGGTCGAGAAGCCGTCGTCTCCCTGCTCGGTGGGCTGACCGGCGAAGGTGAAGTAGAGGCAGCCGCCGTCGAGGTAGCTGTGGCTGCAGTGCGCGGAGACCGCCAGCGTGCCCTCGACCGCACCGATCGCGGCGAGCACGTCGGAGTAGATCGACGGCAACCTCGACCACGGGCCGGAGATCTCCATCGTGTCGACCACGAGGCCGCCGCTGATGTAGCGCTCGAGCGCGGCGACGTCGTTGCGCTTCTCGAGCCAGTGGTCCGCGAGGCCGTCGTCGAGTCGCTCCACGGGCACCGGGTTGGTCGCGATCTCGTCGTCGATCACCGAGAACGCGGCGTCGACGATCGCAGGGTCACCCTCGTCGAGTGCCATCAGGACCGCACGATCGGTGCCGACCTGGTAGTTCCGGTCGGACTCCGTGCCGTCGTAGAGCCGCAGGACGGCCGGGGTGGCGCCACGACGGATGATCCGCCGGCACAGGTCGAGCCCGTCGACGAACGAGGGCAGCGACACGACGATGCGCCGTTCGTGGGCGGCCGCCGGATGCACCCGCATGCGGACGCCGGTGACGATGCCGAGGGTGCCCTCGGAGCCGACGAAGAGCTGGGTCAGGTCCGGGCCGGTCGCCGCTCGGGGGTAGCCGCCGGTCGAGATCGTGGAGCCGTCCGCCAGCACGACGTCGAGGCCCGACACCATGTCCTCGATCTTGCCGTAGCGGGTCGAGAGCTGGCCGGCGCCACGACAGGCCACCCAGCCGCCGACGGTCGACAGCGCCATCGACTGGGGCCAGTGGCCACACGTCAGGCCGTGCTCGGACCGCAGCGTCGCCTCGAAGCGGTCGCCGAAGGTGCCGGGCAGGACGTCGACGGTGAGCGACTCGTCGTCGACGCCGACGATGCCGCTGAGTCCGCACATGTCGAGCACGACACCGCCGTAGAGCGGGACGGACGCACCGAGCACACCTGAACGGCCGGCAGCGGCGGTCACGGGGATGCCCCACGTGTTGCACACCCGCACCAGGTCGGCGACCTGGGTCGCATCGGTGGGTCGTGCGACGACCGCGGCGCGGGACGCGACCTGACCGCGCACGGCCCAGGTCATGGCGAGGGGCCACCAGTCGCGACTCGACTCACCGACGACGTCGGGGTCGTCGATCACCTCGGGGCACGCAGCGCGCAGCTCGCGCAGGACCGCCTCGGTCACCCCGACGCGCGAGCCGCGTCGGCGGGAGGTCGCACCCGCCGCACCGCCGGCGAGGGCGATGGGCGGCGTGGGAACACCGGGGCCGAGCTCGAGGTCGGCGAGGGAACGTGGCGTGCTCATCGGTTGCGGCTCCGGAAGTTCGTCGGTGTGCGGCGTCGTCGTTGGTCGGCGTCGCCGACTCAGGCGCCGAGCAGGGCGTCGAGGTGCGTCTCGGGCAGGTCGGCGGACTCGCGCTCGTGCACGATCGCGGCCCGGTAGGACTCGACCGACTCGGTCGCGGCGGCGTCGTCCCAGTCGAGCTCGGCCCTGATGAGCCCTGCGACCTCGTCGGCGGCGAGCCCGGAGTCGTCACGGGCGAGCAGCAGCGAACGGGTCCGCCGGGAGAGCACGTCGGTGACGTTGCGGGCCATCTCGTTGCGCGCCGCGAACACGACCTCGGCGCGGGTGTAGGGGAGGCCCTCGATGATCCGCTCGCCGAGCTCGGGGTCGGCCTGGATCGATGCGAGCAGGACCCGGGCCTCGCCGCCGTAGCGGTGACCGAGGTGCTCGATCAGCTCGGGAGTCGCGGCGGGGTAGACCGAACCGGTCGACGCCAGGGTCTCGAAGCCGGCGGCTCCGCGCAGCGCGAGCTTCTTGGTCGTGCTGCGTCCGACCTGGGTGGCGCCCGGACGGATGGGCAGGACGTCGCCGACGAGCTCGTCGACGGTGTCGGCGGCCATCCGGCGGTAGGTGGTGAGCTTGCCGCCGGTGATCGTCACCAGGCCCGAGTCCGAACGACGCACGTTGTGCTTGCGCGACAGGTCGGCGGTCCGGCCGCTGCTCGCGGACTTCACCAGCGGGCGGAGCCCGGCCCACGAGCCGACGATGTCGTCGCGCGTGATGGTCTCTGTGCATGCCGCGTTGAGCGCCCGCAACAGGTAGTCGACGTCCTCGTCGGTGCACTGCGGGTCATCGACGGGCCCGTCGTAGTCGGTGTCGGTCGTGCCCACATAGGTGAACTCGCCCTGGGGCACCACGAAGACCGACCGGCGGTCCTTCGGGACGGGGATGACCGCGGCGACCTGGTTGCGGACCTTCTCCCACGGCACCGTGATGTGGATGCCCTTGGCGGGACGGATCGAGTCGGGGTTGGTGCCCTCGTCGAACTCGCGCACGTCGTCGGACCAGACACCCGCCGCGTTGACGACCGAGTGCGCCCTGATCGTGAAGTGCTCGCCCTCGACGTCGACCTCGACGCCGT
>JAFAFN010000086.1 GCA_023423475.1 Actinomycetes bacterium
AGCTTCATCTTCGGGTGACGCAGCGCGATCTCGACCTGCGGGGTGGCGGTCGCTTCGGTCCAGCCGATGAGCTGCATCGAGTTGTCGTCCTCGCCCTCCTGGAGGGGCACGCCGTGGTCGATCATGATCTTGTGGGCGAAGTCGAGGTGCTCCTTGGGGACCATGTCCTGGAGCATCTTCGTGAGGTCCTCGGTGGACATGTTCTCGTCCATGCCCTCGTACTTGTTCGGGATGACGATGTCGACGCCGTAGGGGTGGTCGCCGATGTGCTCGTCGATCCAGTTCAGCTCGACCTCGAGCTGCTCGGGCGAGAAGCCCACGGCGCCGAGCACGCCGAAGCCGCCGGCCTTCGACACGGCCACGACGACGTCGCGGCAGTGGGTGAAGGCGAAGATGGGGAACTCGATCCCCAGCTCGTCACAGATGGGTGTGCGCATGGTGCTGTCCTTTCACAGGGCCGGGGCCCGCAGTTGGGTGGCGTCGTCGACGCCGTGATCGAGGAGCCGTCGATCGGCGGCTGAACCGGTGTTGTCGGAGCTGGTGGAGCTGGCGAGATCGGTACCGCTGAGACCGGTGCCGCTGAGGTCTGCGCCGGTGATGAGGCTGCGCAGCGACGCGACCGCCCGGGGTGCGGCCATGGCCTCGGGGTCGACGCGGTGGATCATCTCGAGACCGAAGAGCAGCCCGATCAGCGACGGGCCGACGTCGCCGCCGTGGCCGCTCCACTCGTGCACCGCGTTGGTGATGCCACGCCACGCGCCGCGGTAGCGGCGGGCGACGCGGTCGCGCAGCTCGGGGTTGCGTGCTGCGTGGTTCCAGAGCTCGTGCTCGAGCGCGATCCAGTGGCCGTCGCCCGCGACGGGCTCGGACACGTTGCTCCACAGGACGCCGAGGCGCTCGTCGAGCGACGTGGCATCTGCGAGCTCGGCCTCGATCGCGCTGGCCGCGTCGGAGACCCAGCCGTCGAGCACTGCGAAGAGCAGGCCCTCTTTGCTGGCGAAGTGGTCGTAGACCGCGCCGGACGTCCGATCGGCACGCTCGGCGATCGCGTCGATCGACGCACCGTCGACCCCACGCTCGGCGAACAGGGTCGCGGCAGCCGACAGCAGGCGCTGCCGCGTCTCGGCCCGTCGCTCCTCGTTCGTCGCCACACAGAAAACATAGGGCGCCCTATGTGAATTCCCAAGTCGCTCCGTCGGCCGACGCCGCGGCCCTTTCGACGAGCCACTTCGCTATGGTCCGACGACCATGTGGGCGAGAGAGATACCTGCCAACCTCGCGCGCGGCTTCGCCATGGGCTGCGCCGACATCGTTCCCGGCGTGTCCGGCGGCACCGTGGCGTTGGTCCTCGGCGTGTACCGCCGGCTCATCGACGCCATCCGCACCGGGTCGCTCGCGCTGGGCAGCTTCGCCAAGCTCGATGTCCGCACCGGTGTCGAGCGACTCAAGGCCGTCGAGTGGTCGCTGCTGCTCCCGCTGCTGGCGGGGATCCTCACTGCGATCCTCGTGCTGTCGCACCTGATCGAGACCCTGCTCGAGGACCGGCCCGTCGAGATGGCCGGGTTGTTCATGGGACTGGTGCTGGGTTCGGTCGTGATCGCCTGGGGACTGCTCGAGAACAAGGGCCTCCGGACGCTGCTGCTCATGCTCGCGTCGGCGGTGGTGGTCTTCCTCCTGATGGGGCTCACCAGCGGCACCTCGGAGGAGTCCGTCACCCAGGCCGCCGACCCGACGCTGCTTGCGTTCTTCGGCGCCGGCGCCATCGCCATCTGCGCCATGATCCTGCCCGGGATCAGCGGCTCGTTCCTGCTCGTGACGATGGGCATGTACGGCGCGGTGCTCAGCGCCGTCAACGACCGCGACATCGCGGTGGTGGGTGTGTTCGCCCTCGGCTGCGTGCTCGGCCTGGCGGTCTTCTCGCAGCTGCTGCACTGGGCGCTCTCGGAGCACTACGACACGGTGATGGCCCTGCTGATCGGCCTGATGCTCGGATCGCTCCGTGTCCTGTGGCCCTGGCCGGGCGGTGTCGAGAGCACCGAGCTCGCAGCTCCCGCCGATCCCGTCGCGGGACCCGTGCTGCTGGCCGTCGGTGGATTCGCCGTGGTGATCCTGGTCGAGTTCGTCAGCCGCCGACTCGAGGGCCGTACCCGATCCGACGAGGCCGACGAACTGCACGTCTGACACCGACGGCGGCGGGCGGGCGTTCACCGGCCGCGTGTCCGACGCCCGCTCTACGCTCCGGAACATGAGCGACCTGCCAACGGGCCGACTGTTCCTCGGCGAGACCACCGACGACGCGCACGCCCGGACCGGTGAGCAGATCCTGGTGGACCCATCGGACCTGACCACCCACGGGGTCATCGTCGGCATGACCGGATCGGGCAAGACCGGCCTGGGTGTCGCAGTGCTCGAGGAGACGCTGCTCCAGGGTGTGCCGACCCTGGTGCTCGACCCGAAGGGCGACCTGGGCAACCTGCTGCTGACCTTCCCGGATCTGGACGCAGAGTCCTTCGCTCCGTGGGTCGAGGGTGATGACGCGGCAACGGTCGCGACGGCGTGGTCCGAGGGGCTGGCGAGCTGGGGCATCGACGGCACGCGGCTGCAGGCGCTGCGCGACGCCGCCGACTTCACGATCTACACGCCGGGGTCGACCTCGGGTGTGCCGCTGAACGTGATCGGCGGGCTGCAGCGACCCGCCGAGGGCACCGACGACGAGACGATCGTCGACGAGATCAACGGCTACGTGTCGGGGCTGCTCGGCCTGGTCGGCATCGACGCGGATCCGCTGTCGAGCCGAGAACACATCCTGTTGTCGAACCTCATCCGCAACGCGTGGGACAGCGGGATCGACCTCGACCTCGCCACGCTCGTCGGCCAGGTGCAGACCCCACCGATCCGCAAGCTCGGCGTGTTCCAGCTCGACGAGTTCTTCCCGCCGGCGGACCGCACGAAGTTCGCGATGCGGCTCAACGGCCTGCTCGCGTCGCCCGCGTTCGCCGCATGGGGCGAGGGCCAGGCGCTCGACATGGACGCCCTGCTCTTCCCCGGTGGTCGCCCCGGGTGCGCCATCGTGTCGCTCGCCCATCTGTCCGATGAGGAACGGCAGTTCGTCGTCACGCTCGTGCTGTCGCAGCTCATCACGTGGATGCGCCGCCAACCCGGGACCGACCAGCTGCGCGTGCTCGTCTACTTCGACGAGGTGGTCGGCTACGTGCCACCGACCGCGGTGCCACCTGCGAAGGGCCCGATCCTGACGCTGCTGAAGCAGGCGCGGGCGTTCGGGGTCGGGCTGGTCCTCGCCACGCAGAACCCCGTCGACGTCGACTACAAGGCGCTGTCCAACGCGGGGACCTGGATGGTCGGTCGGCTGCAGACCGAGCAGGACACGGCCCGTCTGCTCGAGGGTCTGTCTGCCGCGGACGGGAGCGTCGACACCGCATCGCTCGCCCCGACGATCGCGGGGCTGGCCAAGCGCGAGTTCCTGCTGCGTCGCGCCGGCAGCTCCGGGGTGAAGAAGTTCACGAGCCGGTGGGCGATGTCGTACCTGCGCGGACCGCTCACCCGCGAGCAGATCTCGACGCTCATGACGGGACGCACCTCGAAACCGACACCCGCAGCAGCTGCGCCGGCGACCCAGGCTGCGGCCACCCCCGCCGCGGCCCCTGCGTCCGCCGAACCCGCACCCGCACCCGCGACCGCACCGGCGACCGACGGCGACACGACGCCCGTGATGCCGAACGTCGCCGAGTCGATCCCGGTGCGGTGGCTCGACCCCGCAGCGACCTGGGCGACCCAGCTCGGCGCGGACCCGACGTCGAATACGTACGCACCCGCGCTGGTGGCGACCGTCGACCTGCTCTTCGACGACACGCGTGCACAGCTGCGCGAGACCCAGCAGTTCGAGGGCGTGCTCTTCCCCTTGTCGGACCCGCCGGTCGCCGGCGAGGTCGTCGCCGTCGACCACGATCCACGCGACTTCCTCACCGACGCCCCCGCCGATGCCACCTATCGCGTGACGGCCGCCAAGCTCTCGACCAAGGCGCTGTACTCGACGGTGCGCAAGGACCTCATCGACCACCTGTTCCGCACCTGGACGGTGACCCTCTCCACGAACCCGCAACTGAAGCTCGTCAGTCGGCCCGGTGAGTCGGCCGAGGAGTTCGCCGCACGTTGCGATGCCGCCGCGGACGAGGGCGCGGACGCGGCGACCGCGGTCGTCGCCAAGCGGCTCGAGGCCAAGATCGCCAGGGCCCGGGACGGGCTCGCTGCGGCCGAGGACAAGGTCACCCAGGCCGAGGCCGCGGCGTCGAGTCGTCGCAACGACGAGCTGCTCAGCGGTGCAGGCGATCTGTTGGGCGCGGTGTTCGGCGGCCGCAGGAGCGCTCGGAGCATCGCCAACAAGGTCGGCGCGGTGACACGACGGCGAGGTCGCAGCGCCGAGGCGGCGAAGCGGACCGAGACCGCCAGCAACCGGGTCGAGGAGAAGGCCGACGCGCTCGCAGCGCTCGAGGCCGAGCTCGCGGATTCGATCGCGGCGATCGCGGACGAGTGGGATGCGAAGGCCGTGGCGATCGAGCCCCTCGAGATCCCGCTCGAGAAGTCCGACATCACCGTCAGCGACCTCTCGCTCGTCTGGATCCCCGTCCGCTGAGGCCTCGGCTGCCGAACGTTGGACGCGAGGCGACGTATTTGGACACGACCCGACGACATTCGGTCACATTCGGTCCAACGATCCAGGCCCGACCGACCGTCCCGTCCGCCGATGTTCTCCAGGGCCGTGCTCATGGCGCCGTGCGGGCGGCCGACGGGAACGGGTGCCAACCGACGCCCCCACCGCCGACACCGACGACGCGCCATCCGCCGAGCCGACCCGCGGCCGCCACGACCGGACGGTGTCGATCATCGAGGCGATCCTGTTGGCGATCGTCGCGCTGCTCGCCGCGTGGTCGGGCTACTCCTCGGCACGGTGGAGCACCGACTCCCGCCTCGAGATGGGCAAGGCGTCCGCGGCAAGGACCGAGGCGAGCCTCGCTGCACTCGAAGCGGGCGAGACCAGGGACCTGGACGCCTCGACGTTCAACGCCTGGTTCGGCGCCTACGTCGCCGGCGACCATGAGGCGATGGCGCTCGCCGAGAAGCGGTTCCGTCCGGAGTTCGACGTCGCGTTCCAGGCGTGGATGGCAACCGATCCCGCGACGAACCCCGATGCGCCGCCCGGCCCTGCGTCGATGTCCGAGTACGTGCAGCCCGACATGGAACGGGCGAAGGAGCTCCAGGCCGACGCGGAGCGCATCTCGGCCGGTGCGACCGAGGCCGCCGGGAACGCGGACGACTACGTCCGCATCACCGTGATCCTCGCGTCGGTGCTGTTCCTCGTCGGCATCAGCGGACACTTCCGCATCAAGTCCGCGAGGGTCGGACTCATCGTCGTGGCCTGCTCGATCCTGACGTACTCGATCGTCCTGCTCGCCACCGCGCCGCAACCCCCGGCCTGAGCAGCGCGGGTCTCACCCGTCAGCATCCTTCCGCGGAAGGACAGTGTGACCTCGGAGGGCCTCGTCCGAACGACCTGATTTCGTCGCAACGCGGCGCGCGGCAGGTACCGAGACGGACTACTTGACGACCTCGCTCACACCGCTGCATCCACGTCGGAGCGAGCCCGGTCCGCGCGGTAGCGGCGGGCCAGCTGGTCGACCCACAGCCCGATCAGCAGCAGTGCGATCGCGACGATCCCGTCGAGCCACCAGTGGTTGCCGGTCGCCGCGACCACGAGGAACGTGATGATCACGTGCGCGAGGAACAGCCAGCGCCACCACACCGTGGTGACCGCGACGATCCCGAACGACACCACCGCGGCCCATCCGACGTGGATCGAGGGCATCGCGGCGAACTGGTCCGACACGCCGGTGCCGACCGGGCCGTACAGGTCGTAGCCGTGGCGGGCCGAGAGGTCGACGTAGCCGAGCTCTGGCAGGAACCGTGGCGGCGCGACGCGCACGAATCGGATGACCAGGCACGCCGCGGTCAACAACACCAGCCCGTTGCGCCAGTGCGGGTAGTCATCGCGGTGACGGACGTAGAGCCAGATGAGGAAGATCACGAGCGCCGGGACGTGCAGCGCGGCGTAGTACGTGCTCGCCGCACGGGCGAGCCAGTCGATGCCGGCGACGAACTCCTGGAGCGCGAGCTCGGTCGGCATGCGGAGCCAGGCCTCGACGTCGACGATCTGGTACGCACGGTCGATCGCCCCCTCGTCCTGGGCCAGCGGGAG
>JAFAFN010000092.1 GCA_023423475.1 Actinomycetes bacterium
GGTCTGAGCCGAGCTGCAGACGCCGTCCGCCGCCATCGCTACTCCGGTGCACCGGCGCACCCCTTGGCCCTGCTCGGCCGCGAACGCTGGCTGCGCGCCGACCTGATCGCGGAGCCGTCGCTCGTCGGCGCAGCCGAACTGCGTGCGATCGGCATGACCACCGAGCCGGTGGGCATGAAGGACGTGCACCCCGCTGCCGCGCTGGGGGCCGACGTCGCGGGCGAGCCGCTGCTCGTCATCTGCTCCACCGGGTTCGACCTGTCGCTCGTTCCGCTCGCCGCCGACGCTCGTGCGTCGCTGGCGCCGTCGGCCCGGCTGGTGATCGCGGTGCCCGAACGGGACCTCCACCCTGCGACGGCCGAGCTCGTCGCCAGGCTCGACGACCCGGCGGAGCTCGTCGCGGCCCCCACCGGCTGGGGCTGAGGTGGTCGCCGAGGGACTCGAGCTCCGACTCGCCGAGCTCGAGCGGGAGCACGCCGAGTGCGAGGCACGACTCGGCGACCCGGAGCTGATCGCCGATCAGCGCCGCTACGTCGAGCTCTCCCGGCGCTACCGACAGCTGACCCCGATCGTCGAACGCACCGTCGAGCTGCGTGCCACCGAGGACGATCTGGTCGCCGCGAAGGAGCTGTACGCCGCTGCGACCTCCGAGGAGCGCGACGTGCTCCGCTCCGAGGTCGACGAGCTCGAGGCGCGCGCCGCCGCGCTCGACGAGGAGCTCAAGGTCCTGCTGCTGCCCCAGGACCCCAACGACGAGCGCAACGTGATCGTCGAGATCCGTGGCGCCGAGGGCGGCGACGAGGCCAACCTGTTCGCCCGGGACCTCTTCGAGATGTACCGCTCGTACGCCGCTCGGCTCGGGTGGTCCTTCGAGATGCTCGGCGCGTCGCACTCCGACCTCGGCGGGTTCGCCGAGGTCACCTTCCGCATCGCGGGAGAGGGTGTCTGGTCCCGCATGAAGTTCGAAGCGGGGCCCCATCGGGTGCAGCGGGTGCCGGTCACCGAGTCCCAGGGGCGCATCCACACGTCCTCCGCGACCGTCGCCGTCCTGCCGGAGGCCGACGAGGTCGACGTGCAGATCGATCCGGGCGACCTCAACATCGACGTCTTCCGGTCCTCGGGCCCCGGCGGGCAGTCGGTGAACACCACCGACTCCGCGGTGCGGATCACCCACCTGCCGACCGGGCTCGTGGTCTCGATGCAGGACGAGAAGAGCCAGATCCAGAACCGGGCCAAGGCGCTCCAGGTGCTGCGGTCACGTCTGCTGCAGCTCGAACAGCAGCGGCAGTCCGATGACGCCGCCGGTCGCAAACGCGCCCAGATCGGCGGCGGTGGACGCAGCGAGAAGATCCGGACGTACAACTTCAAGGAGAACCGGGTCTCCGAGCACCGCATCGGACTCACCGTCTACCACCTCGACCGGGTGCTCGCCGGTGAGCTCGACGCGATCTCCGATGCGCTCGTCACCGACGATCGCGCCAGACGACTCGCAGAGGCCGAGGGCTGAGATGACCGCGTCGGACGACGGCGGCGACGGGACCGTCAGCTGGGGAGAGCTGCTCGCCGAGACGACCGAGCGCCTCCGCGGACCGCTCGGTGATCGTGCCGCGCTCGACGCCCGTCGCATCGTCGCGACCGCCGCGGGAGTCGAGGACGCGGACGTCCACCGGATCGACGCCCAGCTGGCGACCGAACGGGGCGTCGCACACCTCGACTCGATGGTGGCACGCAGGGCTCACGGCGAGCCGCTGCAGTACGTGCTCGGTTCGTGGGCGTTCCGGACGCTCGACCTCATGGTCGACCGGCGGGTCCTCATTCCACGCCCGGAGACCGAGCAGGTCGTCGAGGCGGCCCTCGCGGAGCTCGACCGGCTCGGTGGCCGTGAGCGGTCGACCAACGTGGTCGACCTGGGCACCGGCTCTGGCGCGATCGCGCTGTCGATCGCCGTGGAACGGGTCCGCACCCAGGTCTGGGCGACCGATGTCAGTCCCGGCGCGCTCGAGGTGGCCACGGCGAACATCGCGGGTGTGGGCCGGGCGGGTGCACGTGTGCGAGCGCTGCAGGGCTCGTGGTTCGACGCGCTGCCCGACGAGCTGCGGGGCTGCGTGGACCTGATCGTGTCGAATCCGCCGTACGTGGCGACGACCGCCGAGATCCCCGACGAGGTCGCGCGCTGGGAACCGGTCGGTGCGCTGTGGTCCGGCAGCGACGGCCTCGACGACCTGCGCCGGATCCTGTCGGGCGCGGGGGAGTGGCTCACCGACGACGGCGTGCTCGTGTGCGAGCTCAGCCCCGAACAGGCGGACCTGCTCGCCGCCGAGGCCGCCGAGTGGTTCACGGCGGTCCGCATCGCTCGGGACCTCAGCGGTCGTGACCGGGCGCTGGTCGCAGCCACTCCTCGTCGGAGCGGCTGAGTCGGCCCACCGGCGCCGGGAGCGGGCACGGTAGGGTGCCAGCGTCCAATCGTCGTGACCAGGGGGACCCATGACCATCCGGAGGAAGCCCGCGGAGCGCGCGGAGTTGTTGTCGAAGGTCGAGTTCTTCGAGGGCTTCTCCGACGAGGACCTGCGGCGGGTCGTCGAGCTCGGCGACGAGGTCGATCTGCCCGCGGGCGCCGTCGTGGTCGATCAGGGAGATCCCGGCACGACCTGCTACGTCGTGCTCTCGGGCACCGCGAGCGTCTACGTGCGCGGCGAGTACGTCGCGTCGAGCGGCCCCGGATCGATGGTCGGTGAGATCGCGCTGGTCGACCACCGCCCGAGGACGGCGACGGTCGTGGCCGACACCGACCTCGAGCTGATCCGCTTCGACTCCGTCGCGTTCCGGACGCTGCTCGACGAGATGCCAAAGGCCTCGGAGCGGCTCATGACGGTGCTGCGCGCCCGTCTCGAGCGCAGCACCGACTGACCCCGCGACCGACCGACCCTGCGACCGACCGACCCTGCGGCGACAGGGGCGGTCGGGGCTCAGGC
>JAFAFN010000123.1 GCA_023423475.1 Actinomycetes bacterium
AGCCCGTGGTCGATCGAGGCGACCAGCTCGTCGAAGGTCCGTTCGCCGGGGTCCATGACGAGCAGCTGCGCGCCCACGCCCGGCAGGCTCCTGGTGCCGCGGACCGCCGATGCCGTCGACGCCGCACCCGCGCGTCGTGCGGTGTAGGAGTCGTGGAGGAACCCGGTCAGCACGCCGTCGACGATCAGCTCGTTCCGACGGCACGCGAGCCCCTCGCCGTCGAACTCCTCGGAACCGAGCGACTCCACCCGGGTCGGGTCGTCGACCAGGTTGAGCAGCGGCGACGCGATCGCCTCGCCGAGGCGATCGGCGAAGGGTGAGCGACCTCGCTGCACCGCATCGGCGCAGACCATGCCCGACACGATGCCCAGCAGCGTGAGCGCCAGGCGCGGCTCGAGCAGGATCGTCATGCGTCCCGATGCCGGCTTCGTCGCGCCCAGCAGTCGGGTCGCACGTTCGGCTGCCTCGGCGGCCACCCGCTCGAGGTCGAGCTCGAGCGGATCACGCCCGGCGTCGTGACCGAAGCCGGTCTGCGTCTCGCCTGCGTCGGTGGCGAGCGGCTGCGTGGCGATCGAACACGATGCACCCCGGTCGCTGCGCTCGATGCCCGCCGAGGTCACGATGACGGACTCGCCCCAGGCGTCGCCGTACGCGGTCGTGCGGGCGCCGGTGATCCGTGGATCTGCCGCCTTGACCCGACGTTCGAGCTCGAGCGCCAGCTCGACCTTCCGCTCCGGCGGGAAGGACAGGACCTGCTCCGCCCATGCGTCGCGCTCCACCACCGGAACGCCGTCGGGCACCGCGAGCCCGTTGTACTCGTCCGGCTCGCCGAACGCCGCGTTGTCGCGGGCCTCGGTCAACGTCTCGGCCAGCACCACCGGATCGAGCGATCCGCAGTGGGCGAACCCCAGCCGACCGTCGCGGATGATCCTGATGCCGGCGCCCGAGGTGTCCGCGGACGTCAGGGACTCGACCGCGCCGTCGTAGACCCGCACCGAGGTCGAGCTGGATCGCCCCAGCAGCACCTCGACCTGCTCGCCGGGTGCGCCCCGCTGCACGAGGGATCGAGCGAGCTCGACGAGGTCGTCGGTTCCGGTGCTCGTCATCGGGCGTTCGTCGTTCGGGCGCTGGTGCTCATCGACCGGACATCATGACATCCGCGACCGCCAGGGTGACCCCGGTCGACTCCCAGGGGAAGTAGGTCAGGTCGCCACCGACGGCCACGACGTCGGTCAACATGCGCTGAAGGGTCGAGCCGATGATCACCTCACGGATCGGTTCGGCAGCCTCGCCGCCACGGATCCGACGACCCTCGACACCGACCGAGAGGTCGCCCGAGACGGGGTTCACGCCCGAGTGCAGGCCGGCGAGCTCGTGCACGAGCAGACCGTCGCCGACGCTCGCCAGCACCTGGGTCGAATCCCCCGTACCGGGCCGCAGCGTCGTGACGTGCGGACCGACGCCCGGCGCGGATCGATGGCTGCCGCGCTGCGCGGAACCCGTCGAGACCGTGCGGCTCGCCCTCGCGGTGTACGCGTTGTGGAGGAACCCCGACAGGACGCCGTCGACGACGAGGGGAACCGGTCGACAGGCAAGACCCTCGCCATCGACATCCGACGCCGTGGGTGCCGCTGCATCGGTCGCGTCGTCGACCAGCGACACGAGCGGTGACGCCACGAGGTCGCCCAGGCGGCCGGCGAACGGGGACCGCCCGCGTAGCACCGCCTCGCCCGAGAGCATCTCCGCGACGAGCGAGATGAACTGCGACGTGACGTAGGGGTCGAACACCACGGTCAGCCGCTCCGACGGCGCCTTCGTCGCGCCCAGCATGCGCAGGCAACGCGACACCGCGTCGTCGGCCGCAGCGGCGACGTCGAGGTCCTCGGCGCTCCGACCCACCGAGAACCCGAATCCGGTCGTCGTGTCGTCGTCGTCTCCCGCGAGTGCATAGGCGCCCAGGTAGACCGAGGTCTCCCGGCCTGAGCTGCGGATGCCCGCCGTCGACGCGATCGCGCTCGCGGAGATCGCATCCGCGTAGTCGGCCGACTCGACACCCGACATGCGCGGATCGGCACCGTCCACCCGTGCCTCGAGCTCGATCGCGAGGCGGATCTTCTCCTCGGTCGGGACCTCGAGCAACCGCGGGTCGTAGAGGTCGAGCACCGTGGGTTCGACTCCATCGGGACGGGCGAGTCCGGCATCGGGGTCGACCGTCGCGAAGGTCGCGTTGTCCCTCGCCTCGGCGAGGCACTCGTCGATCGCCGCGTCGTCGAGCACTCCTGCCCACGCGAGACCCTGACGTCCCTCCGAGATCACCCGGATCCCCAGTCCGGCGGAGTCCGCGGCGACGAAGTGCTCGACCTCGCCCCCGTAGGCGCGGATCTCGGTCTCGGCGCCCCACACCACGACCGCCTCGACCTCCTCGCCAGGACCGGCCCGTTCGATGACGCGATCGGCGACGACCTGGAGCTCGTCGGGGGTCACGACGCCGTCTGGGTGATGGTCTCGGTCATCGCGCCAGCCTCCCACATGGCGTAGACAGGCGATCGAGGTCCTTGTTGTGTGCAAGGTTGTCTCC
>JAFAFN010000124.1 GCA_023423475.1 Actinomycetes bacterium
CCCCCCGAGCTTCCCAACCCCGCCCGCGAGGGTCAATCCGCGGGCGGCCGCTGCGCCGGGGGTCACAGGCCGTTCGAGCGTCGGGTGGGCCGCTGGCCGCCCGGCGAAGGGGTCCCCGGAGGGTGCACCGGTAGGCTGGTCGACGTGGACCAGCTCAGTCCGACCGAGTTCAACTCGGCGGTCACCGCCATCACGTCGGCGTTCGGCGATCCGACGCGGCGAGAGATCTACCTGTTCGCGCACGGCAACCCGACCGGCGTGACCGCGTCCGCCGTGGCCGAGGAGTTCGACCTCCACGCGAACGTCGCCCGTCACCACCTCGACAAGCTCGCGGCGGGCGGATACCTCGAGATCACGATGGTGCGCCCCGCGGGTGGCGCGGGCCGCCCCTCCAAGCGCTACCGGGCCCTCGACGAGCAGGTCACCCTGAACGTCCCGGTCCGCCAGGACGACGTGCTGGTGCAGCTGCTCGGACGGGCGCTCGCCGAGCTGGGACCCGATCGCGCCGCGTCGCTCGCCGAAGAGGTCGGCATCGACTACGGCCGGACCATGGCCGGCGCGATGGGCGACCAGAGCACCCGCTCGTTCCGCGCCGCGCTGCACGCCGTGGCCGACGCGCTGTCGGCCCACGGCTTCGCCGCGCACGCCGAACGAGAGGGCAACTCGCTGCGACTGGTCACCGACCACTGTCCGTTCGGCGATGCTGCGGTCGAACACCCGGTCATCTGCGCGGTCGACCGCGGCATGGTCAAGGGCATGCTCGGCACCCTCTACGGCGAGACGCGCGTCGACCTGACGAGCGCGACCGCCGGCGGTGACGGACACTGCGTGACGGCGTTCGACGACCAGGCCTGAGTCCACCCGCCCTGTCCATGGCCCGACGCACCTACCTCGACCACGCGTCCACGTCGCCGATCCGACCCGCGGCGCTCGACGCACTCGTCGCGCAGCTCTCTCCCGACGCGGACGGCTCGATCGCGGCGGATCCCGGGCGCATCCACCACGAAGGCATGATGTCGCGCGTCGCCCTCGAGACCGCCCGGGACCAGCTCGCCGCCCTCGTCGGCGCCCGCCCCCGAGAGGTCGTCTTCACCTCCGGCGCCACCGAGTCGATCGCGGCGGCGCACTTCGGCGCGCTGCAGCGCGACCCGACGCTCGACGGCGTGGTCGCGTCGGTCGTCGAGCACTCCGCAGTTCGAGAGTGGGCGGCAAGGGGTCGGCCACTGACCGTCGGGGTGGACCACCTCGGTCGGATCGACCCCGCCGAGCTCCTCGGCCTGGTCGATGACACCACGGCACTCGTCGACATCCAGTGGGGCAACCACGAGGTCGGCACGTTGCAGCCGGTGGCCGACGTCGTCGACGGGTGTCGCGAGCGTGGCGTGCTGGTGCACGTCGACGCGGCCCAGGCCGTCGGCCGCGTGCCCGTCGACTTCGGCGCGCTCGGGGCGGACCTGCTGTCGCTGTCGGGCCACAAGTTCGGTGCGCCTCCCGGCATCGGTGCGCTGCTCGTGCGGCGCGGCGTCCGGCTGCCGCCGCTGCTGCTCGGCGGCGACCAGGAACGTGCACGTCGTGCCGGCATGGAGAACCTGCCCGCTGCGGTCGGTCTCGGCGCCGCGGCGGCCGAGCTCGTCGGCTCGCTGGACGAAGAAGCAGCGACCGCCAAGCGGCTCACCGATCGGGTCGTCGACTGGGCGACGGCGACCGGCGGCGTCACGGTGCTCGGCGACCCCGTCGAACGACTCCCCCACCTGGTCTGCCTGGGCATCGAGGGCATCGAGCCCCAACCGGTGCTGATGGGCCTCGACCGTGCAGGTGTCGCCGTGCACTCGGGCAGCTCGTGCAGCAGCGAGTCGCTCGAGCCGTCGCCGGTGCTCGAGGCGATGGGCGTCGACGCGGAGCGGTCGCTGCGCATCTCGACGGGCTGGGACACCACCGACGCCGACGTCGACCGGCTGCTCGCCGCGCTCCCCGAGGTGCTGGCCCAGCTGCGGGCGTACCGCACATAGAGCTGCGGGCGTACCGCACGCAGAGCTGCGGGCGTACCGCACGCAGAGCTGCGGGCGTACCGGAGCTGAGTGTCGTCGGCGGGTGGCAGACTGCTCCGATGCCGTCCGCCCCGCTCGCCGTCATCTTCGACCTCGACGGCGTCATCCGTGACTGGAACGACGGCGAGATGTCGATGGTCGAGTCGGCCTTCGGCCTCACCCCCGGCACCATCCTCGCGGTCGCGTTCAGCGACGACCTCGGCCCTGCGTCGATGACCGGACGGCTCACCTACCGCGAGTGGATGGACGAGATCCGACGACGGGTGATCGAGACACACGGCGGCGCGGTCGCGGGTGCGCTCGACGAGTGGGAGACCAACGTCGGCCTCGTCGACACCGAGATGCTCTCGGTCGTCCGCACGGTGCGCCGGCAGTCCCGGGTGGCGCTGCTGTCCAACGCCACCACCCGGTTGCGCAGCGACCTGCACAAGCTCGACCTGATCGACGAGCTCGACGTCATCTTCAACACCGCCGAGATCGGCATCGCCAAGCCCGACCCCGCGGTGTACCGCCACGTGCTCGA
>JAFAFN010000105.1 GCA_023423475.1 Actinomycetes bacterium
CTCGCCCAGTCGCAGCAGCGCCATCGCACGCTCGATGCGGCGAGTCATCAGGTAGCTGTACGGGGACTCGCCGTAGGCAGCACGGAACTGCCGGCTCAGATGGCCCGAGGACATGTTCGCGCCACGGGCCAACGCCGCGACGTCGAGGGGCTGGGCGAAGTCCCGGTCGATCCGGTCCTTCACCCGCCGCAGCACCGCCAGGTCGTGCAGCCGTTGGTCGTTCGGCGCTGCGCTCACTTCTTGGTGGCGCCCGCCGTCTTGGGGTCCATCTCCGGAGCGGAGCACTCGAGTCGACCGTCGGAGATGGCCTCGCGGAACGCGGCGTAGTCGGCATCGTTCTGGCGCGCGTAGGACGTGGCGAACTCGACCACCGCACGATCGGCGCGGTCGCCGTTGCCGAGATAGGCGGCGATGGCGGTCGCGTCGCCGGATCGGGCGTGACCCCGGGCGAGCGTCATGCCGCACAGCTGGGCGTAGAAGCCGAGCTGGTTGGCGGTCGAGCCCTCGATCTCGACCGAGCCCTTCCAGTCGCGCAGCTGGCGTAGGTAGAACTCGCGGCCCTCCATGCCGGTGGTCCAGCCGAGGAAGGTGTCCGACTGCGCCTGCGTCAGTCGCTGGCCCTCGACCACACGCTGCCCCTGATGGGCGTACGCCGATTCGCCGAGGTGGAACGAGAGCTCCGATGCGCCGGACTCCTTGATCTGGAGCATCAACGGGTCGTCCTCGTCGCGGCCGAGGAACAGAGCGATGAAGCAGCGGGTGCCGACGCTGCCGACCCCGACCACCTTGATGCCGATGTCCACCATCCGGTAGCGGTCGAAGAGGTGTCGCCGGTCGTCCTGGAGGGTCTCGCGGTAGGCGTCGAGGCTCGCGTGCACGCCGCGTTCGATCACATCGGGATCGAACTCGTCCGGGAGGTCGCGGAACGGCTGGAGCACCGGGGGCTCGCTGCGGATCTGCCAGCGGCCGTCGACACGTTCGGCGAACTTGTTCCTGGCCTGCAGGCTGGTGCGGCGCCGAGCTCGCTCCTCGAACGTGGTCAGCCGTCGGGCCAGCTCCTTGCGATCCCACCCGCCGGCGTCACGTACGTCGGACGCCGACACGTACTGCCGCCACAGCTCGAGGTGACCCAGCTCGGCGAAGCGGTGCATCGAGCGGCGGTACGCCTCGGCCGAGCGCGCGGTGACCTCGCGGGCCGTGGCCGCATCGAAGCCCAGGTGCTGGGCCGCGATCGTGAAGCTGGTCGCCAGACGTCGCAGGTCCCACTCCCAGGGGCCCGGAAGGGTCTCGTCGAAGTCGTTCGCGTCGAAGACCAGCTGACGCTCCGGGGAGGCGTATGCACCGAAGTTCGACAGGTGCGCGTCCCCGCCGAGCTGGACGTGGAGTCCTGTGTTCGCGGTCGAACCGAGGTCGCGGGCCATGAGGCGGGCGGAGCCTCGGTAGAACGTGAAGGGCGACGCGCTCATGCGGAGGTGTCGCAACGGGACGAGCCAGGGGAGCCGGTCGTCGTTCTGCTCGGCGAGCAGCGCGACGGGATCGCGGTCGGTGGGCGTCCACTCGGCGAGCGCGGAGCGTGGGACGGTTCGGCGCAGCGCGCGCCCCGCTGCCCGGTGCTGCTCGACGTCGTCCGCGGGAGCGGCGGTCGCCGCGTCGGTGGACGTCGTCCCCGTCTCGAACTCAGACATCGACTCGGCCGGCCATGGTGTGCTCCTCTCGCCTGACCCGTTCGTAGCACGGATCGGGGACGGTCTCCCCCGACTCTGGCGGTCCGGCCCTGACGACGACATCACCCGGTGGGGGTGATCCGTGCGGAATCCTGAAGGCAGGGCACCTGCGGGTCGATGATGGATGGGTGAACGGAGACGCGTCGCTCGGCGCCAGCACCGAGGCGGCCGCGATCGGCGCGCCGATCGGCGGCCTCGGGGTCGGCGAGATCATCGACGACTACCCGCTCACGCCGATGCAGTTCGGCCTGGCCTTCGAGAGCTCCCTCGGTGGCACCACCCCGCCCAACATCGAACAGGTGGTCTGCAGGTTCGCGGACGAGGAGCTCGACCTCCCGGCGCTCGAGCGGGCGTGGGTCGCGGCGATCGCCGAGCACGAGGCGCTCCGCACCTCGTTCGACCTCACCGACCCCGACGGGCCGGTGCAGCACGTGTACTCCTCGGCGCCGCTGGAGTGGTCGGAGCTCGACTGGTCCGGGCTCGACACGACCGACCAGGAACGCGCGCTCGAGGTGTGGCTGCAGCGCGATCGCGAACGTGGGGTCGACCTGTCGTCGCCCGGCACGAGAGTGACGGTGTCGAAGACCGGCCAGCACGGCGCGGTGATGGTCTGGACGTTCCACCACGCGCTGCTGGACGGACGCAGCTTCGCGCTGGTGCTCGAGGAGGTCCTCGACCGCTACGACCGCCGGCACGACGGGTCGACGGGCAAGGTGCCGTTGCACGCCGCCGACCGCCCCCGGCCGTCGTTCCGGAGCCACGTCGAGGCGCTGGGCGGCATCGACACGGCATCGTCGCGTCGGTACTTCACCTCGGTGCTCGACGGTTTCGTCGAGCCCACGGCGGCACCCGGCGCGGACGACGCCACCACACCCGACCTCCTCCACGACGGGGTGCATCGCGAACACGAGCTGAGGGTGCCGCCCGAGGTCGTCGACGCGCTGGAGCGCCGCGCCGCGCAGGCCGACGCCACGCTCGGGACGGCGCTGCTCGCCGCCTGGGCCATCCTGCTGTCGCGCTACGGCGGCTCGACCGACGTGGTGTTCGGCTCGACGCGCTCGGGTCGCCACTCGGTGGCGGATGCGGAGCACATCGTCGGATGCCTGATCAACACGGTCCCGATGCGGGCCCGACCCACGCCGACGACGACGCTCGACGAGCTCCTCGCGGACCTGCGGTCCCAGCAGGTCGGTGTGCGTCCGCACGAGCACACCTCGTTGGTGGACATCGGTTCCTGGTGCGAGCTGCCCGACGGTGCGCCGCTGTTGTCCAGCACCGTGGTGTTCGAGCGCGAGCTGCTCGACACCAGGCTGCGTGCCGGCGGTGGCCCGGAGCGTCGGGTGAGCGTGCACGAGCGATCCTCGTCCCCGCTGCTGCTGGCCGCCTACCTCGACGACGGTCTGCTCCTGCGACTCGAGTACGACCCCGGCCGGTACTCCTCGGAGCAGGTCCGCGACCTGGGCGGGCACCTCGTGGAGCTGCTGCACTCGATCGCCGCGGCAGGACCTGCGACGACCGTGGCCCAGCTCGAGATGCTCGACGACGCGGAGCGGCGCCGGCTGCTCGATCGCCGCAATCCGCCGACACCCGACCCGCACCCGGGGTGCTGGGTGGATCGATTCGCCCGACAGGTCGAGGCACGACCCGATGCGGTGGCCC
>JAFAFN010000393.1 GCA_023423475.1 Actinomycetes bacterium
GTCCGACCTCGGCCACATCGACGTGTGGATGAACAACGCCGGCCTCGGCGGCAACGGCCTGGTCACGGAGCTCACCGACGAGCAGTGGTCCAAGGTCATCGACGTCACCCTCACCGGCACCTTCCGCTGCCTGCGTGCCGTGCTGCCCCACATGTACGGGCGGGGCGCGGGCGCCATCGTCAACAACGCCTCGGTGCTCGGCTGGCGTGCCCAGGAGCGCCAGGCCCACTACGCCGCGGCCAAGGCGGGCGTCATGGCACTCACCCGCTGCACCGCCATCGAGGCCGCCGAGCACGGCGTGCGCGTCAACGCGGTGGCGCCGAGCCTCGCGATGCACCCGAACCTCGAGAAGGTGACGCCCCCCGGGCTGCTCGAGGAGCTCAAGGCGAAGGAGGCCTTCGGCCGCGGCGCCGAGCCCTGGGAGGTCGCGAACGTGATGGTGTTCCTCGCGAGCGACCTGTCGTCCTACATGACCGGCGAGGTCGTGCCGGTCTCCAGCCAGCACGCCTGACCTGCCGCGCCGCACCCGTACGAAGGAGCCTCTCGATGACCACCGTCGTCCAGTCCCCCGCCGAACTGCTCGACCTCGACGGCGCCGATCTCGGTGTCACCGACTGGTCGACGGTGACCCAGGAGCAGATCGGTCTGTTCGCCGACGCCACGGGTGACCACCAGTGGATCCACGTCGACGTCGAGCGGGCCAACGCCGAGTCGCCCTTCGGCGGACCGATCGCGCACGGCTACCTCACGCTGTCGCTGGTGAACCTGTTCCTGCCGCAGCTGCTCGAGGTGCAGGGCGCCTCGATGGGCGTGAACGTCGGCCTCGACAAGGTGCGCTTCCCCTCGCCGGTCCCGACCGGTTCACGACTGCGTGGCTCGGGCCAGATCGTCGCGGTCGAGGAGGCCAAGGGTGGCGTTCAGGTGACCGTCCGGGTCACCGTCGAGATCGAGGGCGCCGACAAGCCCGCCTGCGTCGCCGACACGGTGAGTCGCTTCTTCCCCTGACGGAGGACGGCCCCGGCTGGCCCCGGGTAGTTACCCGCCGGTAACATCGGCCTCCGGCCGACGACCACGTCCAGCCGCCGGCCGACACCCGCGTCGGACCGATCCACATCGAGAACCCTGAGGGGGACCAATGCCCGACGCAGTGATCGTCGCAACCGCCCGCACGCCCATCGGCCGTGCCGGCAAGGGCTCGCTGAAGGACATGCGTCCTGACGACCTGTCCGCCATCGCCATCTCGGCGGTGCTCGACAAGATCCCCGAGCTCGACCGCTCCGAGATCGAGGACGTGCTCTGGGGCTGCGGCCAGCCGGCCGTCGAGTCGGGCCACAACATCGGTCGTGTCTCGGCGGTGCTCGCCGGGCTCGACGAGATCCCCGGCGTCACCGTCAACCGCTACTGCTCGTCGTCGCTGATGGCCATCCGCATGGCGCAGCACGCGATCGAGGCCGGCGACGGCGACGTCTTCATCGCCGGTGGCGTCGAGGCCATCAGCCGCCACCAGCTGCACCTCGCACTCGCCGACGGCCCGAAGAACCCGCTGTTCGCCGATGCCGAGGCGCACTCCGCGAAGCGTGCCGAGGGCGGCACCACCTCGTGGGAGCCCCAGGAGGGCCTGCCCGACATCTACCTGGCCATGGGCCAGACCGCCGAGAACGTCGCGCAGCTCAAGAACGTCAGCCGTGAGGCTCAGGACGAGTACGCCGTGCGCAGCCAGAACCTGGCCGAGGCGAACCTCGACAACGGCTTCTGGGAGGCCGAGATCACTCCGGTGACCACCCCCGACGGCACCGTCGTCACCACCGACGACGGCATCCGCCGCGGCACCACCCTCGAGGGTGTCTCGGGCATGAAGCCCGCCTTCCGCCCCGACGGCACCGTGACCGCCGCCAACGCCTGCCCGCTCAACGACGGCGCCGCTGCGGTCGTCGTCATGAGCGACACCAAGGCCCGCGAGCTCGGCCTCAAGCCCCTCGCCCGAATCCTCTCCTCGGCCGCGACCGGCCTCAACCCCGAGATCATGGGCCTCGGTCCCGTCTCGGCGATCAAGAAGGCGCTCGACAAGGCCGAGCTGTCGATCGACGACATCGACCTCTTCGAGATCAACGAGGCGTTCGCCGCTCAGGTGCTGCCCTCGGCCTGGGACCTCGACATCCCGATCGAGAAGCTCAACACCCGTGGCGGCTCGATCGCCCTCGGTCACCCGTTCGGCATGACCGGCGCCCGCATCATGACGACCCTCATCCACAACCTGCAGGAGTCCGACAAGCGCTACGGCGTCGAGTCGATGTGCGTGGGTGGCGGCCAAGGCATGGCGATGGTGATCGAGCGCCTGAGCTGATCCCTCGCTCGTCCGAGCACTCCGAACTCGGTGTGTTCCGACCGGCTCCGGCCGGAAGGAACGCACCGAGTTCGTCGTTTTCGGACGATGTGACCTGCTCCCAGAAGCGAAATCGCGTGAGTTCTGGTCGCTCAGCGACGACGACTCACGCGATTTGCAGCGTTCTACCTCAGGCCGTCAGGCCGCGCTTGCCTCAGGCCGTCAGGCCGGGCACCGACACGATCTCCGGGCGGATCTCCTTCACCCGGTTCTGATCGTCGACGAAGATCGCCGTCGGCTCGTGCACACGGGCCTCGGCGTCCTCGAGCTCGACGAACGTCGCGAGGATCACCAGGTCACCCGGATGGATCAGGTGCGCCGCCGCACCGTTGATGCCGATCACGCCCGAACCACGGGGGCCCGAGATCGCGTAGGTCGCCAGGCGGTTGCCGTTCGTGACGTCCCAGATGTGGACCTCTTCCCACTCGAGGATGCCGGACGCATCGAGCAGGTCCTGGTCGATCGTGACCGAACCCTCGTACTCGACGTTCGCGACGGTGACCGTCGCACGGTGGATCTTCGAGCCGAACATCCGACGTCGCATGGGGTGTCTCCTGGAGTGTCGGTCGCGCCCCGGGCGGGTGCACGCTTCACCTGAAACGCTACAGAGCAGCGAGCCCGGATGCCAGCCCCGGATCCCGCCCGCCCCGGGGGAATCAGCCGGCGCCGTACACCGGCGTCGGCTGAGCCGCCTCGCGGAGCAGGTCGGCGACGACGGGACCGATCTCGGCGGGGTCCCAGCGGGCACCCTTGTCGAATCGGGGACCGTGGTGGTAGCCCTCGGCGATCCCGATGATGCCGCCCTCGACCTCGAACATGCGGCCGGTGACGTCGCC
>JAFAFN010000103.1 GCA_023423475.1 Actinomycetes bacterium
GTCGACAACCGATGGCACGTGCACTGGCAGCCTTCGGGCTGCCAGTGCCGCGTCCGGGGTGAAGTGGGCGGCGCCGCATCGGGGGATGGGTAGCGTCACGGCGTGACCGTCTCCGACCCGCCGCCTCGACTGCTCGACCCGGGTCACCGCATGCTGCTCGTCGGCATCGTCTGCCTGGTGACGGTCGTCGCGACCGAGTCGATGGCCGTCTCGACGGTGATGCCGATCGTCGAGGCCGACCTCGGGGACCTGTGGCTCTACGGCTGGGTGTTCTCCGCGTTCTACCTGGGGACGCTGATCGGTGTCGTCACCGGCGGCAGGGCCGTCGACCGGGTGCGCCCGGTGGGTCCGATGCTGGCCGGCGTCGTGATCTTCCTGTTCGGGCTGCTCGTCGGAGGACTCGCGCCGAACATGGCGGTGCTGGTCGTCGGCCGGTTCCTCCAGGGGCTGGGTGCGGGCGTCGTGCCCGCGGTCGCCTACGTCTGCGTGGGGCGTGGTTTCCCCACGGCGCTGCGACCGCGGGTCTTCGCGGTCATGTCGACCGCCTGGGTGCTGCCGTCGCTGGTCTCGCCGCTGCTCGCGTCCGAGGTCGCCGAGCGGGTCGGCTGGCGCTGGGTCTTCCTCGGGCTCATCCCGATCACGGTCGCCGTCGCGGCGATCGGACTGCCCTCGATCGCCTCGGTGACCACACCCGAACCCGACGGCGAGCACCAGGGGACCCCCTACGGACGGGTCCTGCTGCTCGCCGCCGGCGCGGCACTGGTGCTCGGTGGCCTCGGCATGGAGCGGGTGGTGGTCGGGCTCCCGATCGCCGCGGTGGGCGTCGCGCTGGTCCTGCCTGCGTTCCGTCGTCTGACGCCGCCGGGCACCCTGCGTGCCCGCCCCGCGCTCGGTGCCGCGGTGCTCACGCGCGGGGTGCTCAGCTATGCGTTCTTCTCCGCGGACGCCTTCGTGTCGCTCGCGCTCACCTCGGTGCGAGGGACCTCGACGCGCACGGCGGGCTTCGTGCTGGCGGCCGCGTCCCTCACGTGGACCGCGGGGTCCTGGACCCAGGCCCGCTTCAACTCGAAGTGGGGTGCTCCCCGTCTGGTGCGACTCGGCGGGTGCTCGTTGGTGCTGGGTGCGCTGAGCATGGGCATCAGCCTGAGCTCGGTGGTGCCGGTGTGGGGCTGGATCGTCGCCGGTTCGCTCAGCGGGCTCGGGATGGGGCTCGCGTACCCGCAGCTGTCGGTCGTGACCCTCGCGCAGGCCGCTCCCGGGCAGGAGGGCGCAGCGACGTCGGCACTGCAGATGTCCGACACGCTCGGTGTCGCGCTCGGCACGGGGCTCGCGGGTGTCATCGTGAGCCTCGGCGACCGGTACTGGCCGGAGCCGTGGATCGCACTCGCCGTGGTCTTCGCGGTCTCGGCATCGTTCGCCGTCGGCGTCGCCGTGCTGTCGTCCCGGCTGGTCGCTCCTGGCGAGCCGGCCGCCGCGCGGCGCACCGCGGCGTGAGGGGTCAGCCGGAGGAGTTGACCCGCTGGAGCTTGCGGTAGAGCGCGTCGAAGACGTCGATGATGTCCTTCGCCCGATAGCCGAGCGCCTGCACGGGTGCACGGTCGCCGACGGCCTCGTTCAGGACGGTCCGCTGGGGGATGAAGGGACGCCACACCGCCCGCTTGCCCATGAGCCGGTTGAGCTCGTGCTCCTGGCGGTGGGCCTCGGAGGACACCGCCGGCGCACGGTTGACGATGACGCCACCGACGTCGAGCCGAGGGTTGAGCTCGGCCCAGACGTCCTCGACGGTCTCGAGCACCGCCTCGGCGCCGCGCACCGACAGGGCGGACAGCTCGACCACGAGCAGGACCCGGTCCGCGATGGCGAGGCCGGAGCGGGTGGTGGGCCCGAGCGACGGCGCGCAGTCGACCAGGACGACCTTGTAGTCGTCGAGCATCGGCTCGATCGCGGTGCGCAGTCGCAGCGAGGCGGCGCGGTCGGTGCCGTCGCCCTCGCGGTCGATCAGGTTGCGGCTCGAGGGCAGCACGTCGATGCCCTCACCCCAGCCCGAGGTCACCGTCGCGGCGCGCGCGACCTTGGTGTCGCCGGTGCGGATCACGTCGCCGACGGACAGGTGCTCGTCGTCGGCCTCGACGCCCATCGCCCATCCGGCGCTGCCCTGGGGATCGAGCTCGACGACCAGGCACGAGTCCCCTGCTCGCTGGGCGGCGGCGGCGAGGCCGAGGGTGACGGTGGTCTTGCCGACCCCGCCCTTCTGGTTCAGTACTGCTGCGACGGATCCCACGCCGGACATCGTGGCACGTCGCGACGAGGTCCACGAACGGGCGTGGCAACCTTGGGAGATGGCTGACGACGCTGCAGGACGAGCCGACGACGATCCCCGCCGGGGGCCGGTCGCGGGCACCGCCTCGGGTGCCGCGTACCTCGTGCACCCCGATGACGGTCCCGGTCCCGGGGTCCTCGTGCTGCACTCCTGGTGGGGCCTCACCGAGGGCACCAAGGACCTGGTCGAGCGCTTCGCGGATGCTGGCTACACCGCACTCGCCCCCGACCTGAGCGACGGCGCACTGCCGACCGACGGCGAGGAGGCGGCCGTGCTGCTGGCCGAGTCCGATCCGAACGCCACCGCTGCGCTGGTGCTCGACTCGACCGTGGCGCTGCGCGCGAACTCCGTCGACCCGCAGGCGCCGGTCGCGGTGGTCGGGTACTCGATGGGCGCGTCGTGGGGGCTGTGGCTCGCCACCCGACAGCCCGAGTCGGTGGACGCGGTCGTCGCGTACTACGGCGCCCAGAACATCGACTTCGACGACCTGGCGGCACCGGTGCTCGGCCACTTCGCGGAGCGTGACACCTTCGTCACCGACGACGACCTCACCGAGATGCACGCACGGCTCCTGCTGTCCGAGAAGTCCTTCGAGGTGTACCACTACCCGGGGACGACGCACTGGTTCGCCGAGGTCGGCGTCGCCGACTTCCACGACCCCGAGTCCGCCGAGCAGGCGTGGCAACGCACGCTCGCCTTCCTGTCCGAGCACCACGTCGTCGACGCGCCGGCCGACGACTGATCATGTCGATCGACTCGGTCGCCGAGCGCATCCACGACGGCCTGGCAGCGTGCGCTGCGCAGGACGAGGTCCTCGGTCTGAGCTGGGCGGTGACGGTCGGAGACGACGCGGCGACGGGGTCGATCGGTTGGATCGACCCCGACGCGCATCGAGCCACGGTGCCGGGCACGATCTACCGGATCTCGTCGATGACCAAGCCGGTCACAGCCGTCGCTGCCCTGGTGCTGGTCGACCGAGGTCTGCTGCAGCTCGACGACGCGGTCGACACCTGGTTGCCGGAGCTGTCGCAACGACAGGTGCTGCGACACCGGGCCGCCGCGCTCGACGACACCCTTCCCGCGGATCGACCGATCACCGTCGAGGACCTGCTGTCGTTCCGCTTCGGTCTCGGCCTCGACTTCTCCGACTGGTCGCCGACACCGATCGGCGACGCGCTCGCGGCGCTCGAGCTGAACGCCGGTCCGCCGCAGCCGGCGCTGCCGCCCGAGCTCGACGAATGGCTCCGACGGCTCGGGACGCTGCCGCTGCAGTTCCAGCCCGGGTCACGCTGGCTCTACGACCTGAGCGCAGACGTGCTCGGCGCGCTGGTCGCCCGTGCCACGGGACAGCCGTTCGATCGGGCGTTGCGTGAACTGGTGCTCGACCCGCTCGACATGGTCGACACCGGGTTCTCTGTGCCCGAGGCCGAGCTGCACCGCTTCGGGCCGTGCTGGGGCGTCGACGAACGGGGCGACACCGTCGTGTTCGACCCGACGGACGGTCAGTGGGCCAGCCCACCGGCGTTCCCGGCCGGATCCGCCGGCCTCGTGTCGACGATCGACGACTTCCTGCGCTTCACCGCGCTGCTGCGGTGCGGCGGCGAGGTCGACGGCATGCGGCTGCTGTCCTCGGACCTCGTGGCGACGATGACCACCGACCGCTTGACCTCGGCGCAGCGCTCGGCCGGGCCGTCGTTCGACGGTGCCTGCGGTTGGGGACTCGGGCTCGGCGTGCAGGTCGACGCGGCGGACGGTGTGCCCGCCGGGGCCTACGGCTGGGACGGTGGACTGGGGTCGGTGTGGCGGACCGACCCGTCGACCGACACGACGGTGCTGCTGATGACGAACCGATCGTGGCTGTCGCCCGAACCTCCGCCGGTGCGTGACGTCGTCATCGCCGCGCTCGGCGCCGGCGCACCCGGGGGCTGACCGACCGCCCGGACGGCACGGTGCGGTCAGCCGAGCTCGGGAGTCGCCGCGGCCACCGCGTCGTCGAACCCGCTCTCGCGAGCGCCCCGCCGCAGCTGGCGGATGGCGTCGAAGGACATGCAGCCCAACGCGACCCACACGAGCGCGAAGCCGGCCCATCGCTCCGGGGGCATCGGCTCGGAGAACACGACCACCCCGCACAGGAACTGCAGCGTCGGGGTGAGGTACTGCAGCAGGCCGAGCATCGTGAGGGGGATGCGGCGCGCCGCGGCGGCGAAGAGCAC
>JAFAFN010000570.1 GCA_023423475.1 Actinomycetes bacterium
CCCTGGCACTGGAGTACCACCGGCACCTGAGGTCTCGGTCACAACGTGTCGTCGGCGACACGAGCCCTCCTTGACCTCAAGTGGACTCGAAGTCCTACGTTCCGTCGCACGGGGAGAACGCCGCAGCCGGCGGTGACCGTCGCGCAGGGAGCAGGCAGAGGATGAGAGCAGTCGTGCAGCGACGGGCCGGTGGGCCCGAGGAGCTCCGGGTCGAGGAGATCGCCGACCTGGCGCCGGGTCCTGGCCAGGTGCTGGTCGAGGTCGAGGCGGCCGGTGTGCACCTCGTCGACACCACCATCCGCGCCGGCGGCGAGTGGGCAGGCGGTGCCGCGACCTTTCCGATGACACCCGGACGCGAGGTCGCCGGCCGAGTGGTCGAGCTCGGCGACGGGGTCGACCCGTCCTGGCGGGAACGCCGCGCCGTCGCTCACCTGGGCATGGCCAACGGGGGCTACGCCTCGCACACGATCGTCGACGTCGGCTCGCTGTTCGCCCTCCCGGAGCACGTCGACGCCGCCGCAGCGGTCGCGATGGTCGGTACCGGCCGAACCGCCGTCGCGATCCTCGATGCGGCGCCGCTGACCTCCGACGACGTGGTGGTGGTCACCGGTGCCGCCGGGGGACTGGGGTCGCTGCTGATCCGGATGGTCGACCGTGCGGGAGCCCGCACGGTCGGGGTCGCGGGCGGAGCCCACAAGACCGACGTGGTGCGGTCCCTCGGAACGACGATCGTCGCCGACCATCGCAGCGACGACTGGGCCGTCCAGGTCCGTGAGGCGCTCGCCGGGCGGGGCGTCACCGTCGCCCTCGACGGTGTCGGGGGCTCGGTGGGTCGTGTTGCGTTCGAGCTGATCGAACCGGCGGGACGCATGGTGATCTTCGGCGCCGCATCGGGCGACGAGATGCCCTTCGAGCTCAGCGATCTCTACCGCTCCGGCGTCAGCATCTCCGCCGCGGTTGGCGCCCGGATGTTCCGTCCGGGAGCGATGTACGACGCCGCCCGACGTGCGGTACAGCTGCTGATCGACGGCGAGGTCGCTCCGCTGGTCGGCCCACCGTTCTCGCTCGAGAACGCCCCCGACGCGCACCGTGCGCTCGAGGAGCGCACGGCGGTCGGAAAGGTCGTGTTGGTGCCCTGAGCTCCTCCTGCCGGGGCTTGGCGAGCGACTACTGCCGGGGCTTGGCGAGCGACTACTGCCGGAGCTTGGCGAGCAACTACTGCCGGAGCTTGGCGAGCAGGCGCAGCATCTCGAGGTACAGCCAGATCAGCGTGACCGTGAGGCCGAACGCCGCGTACCAGTCCATGTAGCGCGGCAGGCCGTTCTGCGATCCCCGCTCGATGAAGTCGAAGTCGAGGATCAGGTTCAGCGCGGCGACGATCACGATGACGACGCTGATGCCGATGCCCAACAGGCTGCTGCTCTGCCAGAACGGCTCGAAGTTGCTGAAGAACAAGCTCATGACCCAACCGAGCAGGTACATGATGGCGATGCCGAAGGTGGCGGCGATCACGCCCTTGGTGAACCTGGGGGTCGCCCGCAGGATCCGCAGGCCGTAGAGCGCCAGCATGGCGAGGAAGACGCCGAAGGTCGCCAGCACCGCCTGGATGACGATGCCCTCGAACTGGGCGTTGTAGTAGTGCGAGATCATGCCGACGACCGCACCCTGGAGCAGGCCGTAGGGGATCGAGGTGAACCGTGCGAGCTGCGGCTTGAACGCCGTGAGCACGGCGATGCCGAGTGCGGCGATCATGCAGACGAACATGGCGACGGGGCTGTCGAACGAGACCGGTGTGACCACCGTGCCGTCGATCATCCGCTGGGGGACGCCCTCGGTGACCTGGGACCAGCCCCACGCGCCGCCGAGCAGTACGAAGGCGAAGATGACGAGCGTGGCGGCCGAGACACCGCCGAGGGTCATGACCTTGCCGTCGGTGACGATCGGCCCGCCAGGGGCCATCTGCGGCTGCTGGTTCCACGCGGCGTTCTGCGCAGCGGCACCGGCCTGGGCGGACTCCCACTCCTGTGCGGGGGACGGTCCCGATCGGGCCGTGGCACCGGCGGGCTCGAACGCCTTGTCGGTCAGGATCGGGTTGCGTGACATCTGCGCCTCTCGGATGTGGTGGACACAGAGGATAGCGGGCCGCACCCCGCCGATCGTGGCGGCCCTGGCCGGCCCCGAGCGGGTCGTCAGCTCGCCGCGCAGGCCTCGGCGACGTCGGTCGGACCGGCCGCCGCGTGGGCGGCGGTCCGGGCTGCCGCAGCGAGGAACCAGATGCGCGCCGGGTGTTGCGACGCAGCGAAGTCCTCACGCATCGCGACGACGTGCTTGATGCCGTGCAGCAGCATCGACTGATCCGCTGCACCGGCGGCCGACACCGCCGCCCAGGCGGCCGCGACCGCAGCATCGTCGTCCGGTGGCACCGCCGACGCGGCGTCCGCCGCAGCATCGGGGTCGCCATCGGCGAGGGCGTCCTCGAGGTCCTCGACCGCGCCGTCGTCCGACGGCGGCACCGAGAGCTCCTCGATGCGTGCCAGCCGGGCGAGGCTGGGCGACTCCGTGGCGCACAACGCCAGCTCGTAGACGGCCTCGGGCGCGGTCGATGCCTCGATGCAGCGGCGCAGCGCGTTGGCTCCGGTGCCGGCGTGCACCGGACCGATCGGGGGGCGGTCGCCGAACGAGGTGTCCGCGAAGCGCGCCGCGGTGACCAGCGCGGTGGCGTGCACCAGGTCGGTGGGGGACAGGCCGTCCTGCAACGAGCCGAGCAGCAGCGGTCCCAGGTCCCTCGGGTCGGTCCGGGCGAGACCGGTGGCGACGGTCGAGATGCGTTCGAGGTCCGGTCCGTCTGAGCTGGGTCGCGTCGGGGACGCCGCGAGGTCATCGAGGTCGAGGAGCTCCGCCATGTCGGCCAGCACCCCGGCGTCCGCCCGTCTCGAGAGGGCGTGCTCGGGATCCTGCAGGTGGTTCGCCGCGAAGCGCGCCGCAGCCCGCAGCAGCACCGGATCGAAGGAGCCGGTGAGCTCGCACCACGCCAGGAGCTGCGCCGGGTAGATCACCTTGTGCTCGTTGAGGTGGTAGCCCGCAGCGCCCGCGGAGATGAGCGCGGCGACGGCGGCGTCGCGGCCGTGGTGCGCCGCAGCGAGCCAGCGGTGGTCGGCCAGGTCGCACTCGCCGGCCGCGGCGGCATCCGAGAAGGCAGCCGCCGGATCGCCCTCGATCCGAGCGGGTTCGAACCAGGCCAGCGCCGTGGGCCCTTCACGTTCGTCGTGCAGGCTGCCGTCGCGCTCGCCGACGGTCTGCACGACGAGCTGGGTGGCAGCGAGCGCTGCGGTGGCGGGATCGGAGCCGCCGATGGTCGCGCACGCGTGGGCAGCGAGGACCGAGTGGCTCACCAACCCGTGCGGGCCACGTCCTTCGACCCGGGTGTGGCGCAGACCGAGCCACAGCGCTGCGGTGCAGAGGTCGAGCGGTGTCATCCCTGCCGAGAGCCGCTCGAGGCTCCACTCGACCACCGTCGCCGTCGGCGGAGCGTCGTGGCCGCCGCTGCGAGCTCCATCGACGCCGGCGAGCTCGGCGAGCTCGTCGACCAGCACCGACCCCGGCCAGCGTGTCGCGTTCGTCGACAAACTCCACCCCCTGCCGTCCGTCGTGCGCCCGAGTGCGCACATCACCGTCCGGTCGGACCATCATGGCAGTCGATGAGCGACCCACAGGACCAGTCGATCACCCGCTTCGCCTGCGACACCTCGGTCACGCCGCTCGGTGATGGCCGCTACGAGGCGGTCATGGACCCGTCGTGGTGGATCGTGGCGGGACCCAACGGCGGCTACGTGGCAGCGGTCGTGCTGAGGGCGATCGTGGCCGAGGTCGCGGACCCGGCACGCCGGCCGCGCTCCATCACGCTGCAGTACCTGCGACCGCCGGGCGCCGGCCCGGTGCAGGTCGACGTGGTCGTCGAACGCGCCGGTCGCACCGTGTCGAACGTCTCCGCGCGCATGACCCAGGACGGACGTCTCCTCGTCATCGCACTCGCCGCGCTCGCGACCGACCGGCCGGGCTCGATCGAGTTCGACGAAGGTCCTGGGCTGCCGGTGCGACCTGACGGCAGCGCCGTGCCGTTGCCCGAGGACATCCCTGTCCAGGAGGTCGACCCGGACCGTGACGTGCCGATGCGCAGCCACTATGCGCTGCGCTGGGTGCTCGGCGACCTGCCGTTCCGCGCCGAGCCGTCCGACAATCCCCGGGCGTCGACGGGTGGTTGGCTCCGACCCGCCGAATCGGAGCCGATCGACGAGATCGTGCTCGCCGCCATGACCGACGCCTGGATGCCACCGATCTTCTCGAGGGTCGCGGTGCCGTTGGCGGTGCCGACGATCGACCTCACGATCCACTTCCGTGACGTGCCCACCGATCCGCTCGACTTCTGCTTCGTGCACTTCGACAGCCCGCTCGCGGCGAACGGGTACCTGGTCGAGCACGGTCGCATCCTCGACCGCCACGGCCGCCTGCTGGCCGAGTCCCGACAACTCGCAGTGGTCGCGTGAGCCTCGGCCTATCCTTGGGTCCAGCGATGACGTTGGGATCATCGACGAGGTCAGAGGTGGACGAACCCGGTGGATGAGCGACCCCGAAGTCTGCGGGCCATGCTCGCCGAGGCCAAGGACACCTCGGAGATCATGGTCGACCTGGCCTACGCGGCCGTGTACTTCAACGATCCCGGCATGGCCACCGAGGTGTCCGAGCTCGAGGAGCGGATGAACGACCTCGTGCAGGACATGCGCGCGGTGTGCATCCTCGCCGTACGTCGCCCTGCCGAGGCCGAGGGCATGGCGTCGGTGCTGCAGATCATCTCGGCCATCGAGAGCATCGCGAACGCCGCCGTGGACGTCACCCGCATCGTGACCCACCGGCTGGGCATCCCCCAGGAGCTGATCGCCGATCTCTCGAACGCCGAAGAGGTCTCGCACCGTGTCTGGATCCGCGAGGGATCCCACATGGCGCACCGTCCTCTGAAGGACCTCGAGATCACCGTGCAGTGCGGCATGCGCGTCGTCGCGATCCGACGTGAGCGCTCCTGGATGATCGAGGAGATCGACGGCGACCTGGTGCTCGTGCCCGGCGACGTGCTCTTCCTCCGTGGGTCACCTGCCGGACTCACCCGTCTGCACGAGCTCGCTGCCGCGCCGACCTGGGACCCGCCCGAGGTGGCGGTCTCGGGTGCGTTGACGGACCTCGACCGTGCCGTCGACGTGCTCGTCGAGATGAAGAACGTGTCCGAGGCGGCCGTCGGGCTCGCATATTCGGCGCTCGCATTGCGCGACGCCGGACTCGCCGCCGAGGTGCGTCACCTCGCGGAGCGCCTCGACGAGATGAAGGACCACATGCAGCTGTGGGTGCTGCGTGCGGCCAAGGACGACGTCGATCCGTCGCCGCTGCGGGGTCTGCTCCAGCTGGCTTCGGCCGCCGAGGAGCTCGGCGACCAGGCCAACCAGATGGTGTGGCTGATCACCGACGATCGGGGGTTCCATCCGATCGTCAAGCTCGCCCTGGGCGAGGCCGACGTGGTGGCCACCCAGGTGCCCGTCGCCCCTGGTTCGGTCGTCGACGGCCAGTCGCTCGCCGAGCTGCAACTCGACATCGAGCCCGGCTTCCACGTGCTCGCCATCCGTCGGGACAACCGCTACCTGTACCGCCCCCGTGGCTTCGCCGTGCTCGGCGCGGGTGACGAGCTGATCGCCTCGGGTCCGCAAGAGGGTCGCGAGCGACTCGCCGAGCTCTGTGGCTGGACCGTCGTCGACGACGAGGACGATCCCTCGGGCGAGTTCGAGTTCGTCCCCCTCAGCGCGAGCCGCTGACCAGCCCTTCGGAGCGCTCCGCCGCCCACTGCTGCTCCTTGCGGCGGTGCCGCAGCTCCTCGAACGTGACGGTGCCGACGACCGCACCCGTCAGGATCGCGAACAGCGTCGACACGACGTCGGCCGTACTCAGCTGTCGCTGGACGGCGCCCGTGCGCGCCGCGTCGTCCACGGTGCCGTCGCTGGTCAGCAGCGAGAGCGAACGTGGTGCGAGGTCGTCAGGGGACAACTGGGCCGCGCCGCTGAGCTCGGCGCAGACCACCCCCGGTCGGAAGCCCAGACCACCGGTGGTCCATCGATCGACCTCGGTGCCGATCGTGACCGCAGACCACGACGACACGTGGATGCAGCCCCGTCCTCGCACGTCGTCGTCGAAGGTCAGGACCTCGACCGCGCCGCCGAGCCAGACGACGGCGTAGGCGGACACGAGCGCAGCGATGCAGGCGATCGCCGCCACCCTCGCCGACCGCAGCGCTCAGGTCTGGTGCGTGGATGACCGGAGAGGTCGCTCTGGCACCGAACCTGGTGGACCCGAGTGGTCAGGCCTGTTGGTCGCCCATCTCGGCCGCTCGGGCGATCTCGGCGGCGCGAGCGACCTGCGCCGCGGCTTCGGCGATCTCCGGAGAGGGCGGAGGAGCGGCCGGCACGGGCGGGATCGGCGGCGGCGTGACCTGCTCGGGCGAGACGGGACGGCGACGTGTGGGCGGACCGTCGTCGGTCGGATCGTCGCCTGCGCCCTTGAACAGCTCGGCGATGCCGGCCAACGAGCCGTAGACCGACCCGGTGTCGAGCGGCAGGTAGATCTTCGACGCCCGGCCATCCGCGATGCCCTGCAGGGCCTCGAGGTACTTGATCGCGATCAGGTCGTTCGTCGGACCGCCGTCGTGGATGGCCTGGTAGACGGTCCTCGTCGCGTTGCCCTCACCGAGGGCGATGGTCTCGGCCCGGTACCGCTCGGCGTCGGCCAGGGTCTGCACGGCCTGCGCCTGACCCTGTGCCTCGAGCACCTGACGCTGCTTCACGCCCTCGGCGGTGAGGATCGCCGCCTGCTTCTCTCCTTCGGCCTTCATGATGGCGGCCTCGCGGAAGCCGTCAGCGCTGGTGACCTGGGCTCGACGGCCGCGCTCGGCCTTCATCTGCTCGTGCATCGCCGACATGACGTCCGGTGGCGGGTCGATGCGCTGGATCTCGACCCGAGCGACCCGCACACCCCACTTGTCGGTGGCGTCGTCGAGGATCTGACGGAGCTCCATGTTGAGCTTGTCGCGACTGGTGAGCGCCTCGTCCAGGCTGAGGTCACCGATGACGTTGCGCAGGTTCGTCTGGGCGAGCTTCGTGATCGCCATGAAGAAGTTGGCGATGTTGTACATGAGCCGCTGCGGGTCGGTCGGCTCGTAGTAGATGACGGCGTCGACCGACACGATCACGTTGTCCGAGGTGATGACCTCCTGCGGCGGCACGTCGACGACCTGCTCACGCATGTCGACGAGCTGCATCGACTGGATGAACGGGATGATCAGGTGCAGGCCGGAGTCCTTGGTCTCCTTGTACTTGCCGAGCTGCTCGATGATGCCCTTCTGGTACGGGCGCACGATCCTCACGCTCGAGATCACCACGACCGCCAACAGGATGATGACGGCGATGACGACGATGACGATGGCAGTGCTCATGCGGTGGCTCTCTGGTCGAGGGTCAGGGCTGGTCGAGGGTCAGGGCTGGTCGGGAGTCCGGGCCGGCAGGTGCGCTCAGTCCGTCGCGATCGGAGGGTGGGGCGGGAGGTCGGCCTGGGTCGCCGACTCGGCCAGCACCACGACGCGGGTGCCGACGACCTCTCGAACACGGATCGGGGTGCCGGGCACGAGCACGTGGCCGTCGGCCGATTCCGCACGCCACTCCTCGCGGTCGATGCGGACCAGCCCGGTCTCGCCTGCAGCGATGTGCTCGAGCACGACACCGGTCGCGTTGATCAGCCGCTGCGACCCGATGCCGTCGCTCGGACCCTCCTGGTTGAGTCGTCGGGCGATGGGACGCAGTGCGAGGAAGAACCCGGCGGAGGCGACGATGAAGATGATCGCCTGGACGAGCGGATCGGCGCCGATGAAGCCGGCGATGCCTGCGACCACCGCAGCGAGGCCGAACGGCAGCACGATGAAGCCCGGGACGACGAGCTCCAGTGCGCAGAGCACGACCCCGAGGACTACGAATCCGACCGCCAGTGTTTCGGCATCCACGCTCTCACCGTACCGGCGGACACCGCCGGACGGGCGGTCAGTAAAATGGAGTCACCATGTCGACCACGACGAACACCGCCCCTGCACCCCTCCGGTTGCTCACCGTGCACGCGCACCCCGACGACGAGGCGTCGAAGGGTGCCCCGACGATCGCGAAGTACCGGGCCGAGGGCATCGGGGCGACCTTGGTCTGTTGCACCGGGGGAGAGGCGGGCGACGTCCTGAACCCGGCGATGGACACCCCGGAGGTCCGGGAGAACCTGGCCGCGGTCCGGCGCAGCGAGCTCGACGCCTCGGTCGAGGCGATCGGCTACGACGTGCTCGAACTGCTCGGCTACCACGACTCCGGCATGCCCGACATGCCCGAGAACGCCCGGCCGGACAACTTCTGGAACGCGCCGCTCGACGAGTCGACCGAACGTCTCGTGCGCATCATCCGACGAGATCGCCCACAGGTCATCGTCACCTACAGCGACGACCAGCAGCACTACGCGCACCCCGACCACCTGCGTGTGCACGACATCAGCATGCTCGCCTTCGACCGTGCCGGTGACCCGGAGTGGTACCCGGATGCGGGCGAGCCGTGGCAGCCGCTCAAGCTCTACTACTCGGAGTGGTCCGCCACCCGGGTCAAGGCGCTGCACGGCAAGTACCTCGAGCTCGGCCTCGAGTCGCCGTTCCCGGCGGAGTGGATCGAGCGCATCCCGGAGATGGAGGCGGGTGAGCGGATCACGACCCGGGTGCCGATCGCCGAGCACTACGCGGTCCGCGACGCGGCGCTGCGTGCGCACGCCACCCAGGTCGACCCCGAGGAGTCCTTCTGGTTCGGCCTGCCGACCGAAGTCGCCCGCGACGCGCACCCCTACGACGACTACGTGCTCGCGCGCAGCCTCGTCGACGTGGGAGATCCCGCCCCCGGTGACGACGGCGTCATCGAATCGGACCTCTTCGCCGGTGTGCCCGGTCGGTGAGCGACGACGACCTCATCGTCGAGTGGGACCACAGCCGGGCGGGTGAGCTCGTCGCGCTGTGCGGCGCGGCGCTGCCCGATGAATCGGTGGGTCTCGACGACGTCGAGGCGGTCTGCTTCGCAGGTGCCCCCAGCTCGCCCGACGACATGCTGCAGGTCGTCGACCTCGTGACCCTGGCGACGGCGTCGGGGGCGGGAGCGGTCACCGTCTCGGTGACCGGCGTCGGCGAGCACCGCTCGGCGCACGTCCAGCTGCTCGTGGTGCACCCGTCGCGTCGTGGGCAGGGGCTCGGTCGAGCCCTGGTCGAGGCGGCGGAGCGTTGGGCGACCGACCGGGGCCTGAGCGAGCTCACCATCGGGGGAGCGGCGCCGTTCTACCTGTTCACCGGCATCGACACGCGCTGGACCGCTGCGATCTGCCTGCTCGAGTCGATGGGCTACGAGCGCACCGGTGCCGAGCTCGACCTGACCTGCCCGACCCGACGCTCCTCGACGCCCCGTGACCGCGGCGCCGCCTCCTCGGAGCGGATGACCGAGCTCGAGGTCGTCGCCGTCGACTCCGATGCCCGTGCCGCCGCACTGATGGAGATGGCCCTCCGTGACTGGCCGCTGTGGTCGGCCGAGTTCCGACGGGCGGCAGAGGCGGGCACCGTGGTGATCGCTCGCGACGGCGTCGACGGCCCCGTGCTCGGGGCTGCCGCCCATTCCGTGAGTCGCTTCGGTGTGATCGGGCCCGTCGCCGTGTCGCCGGACGCGCACGGCCGGGGCATCGGATCGGAACTGATGGCGGCCGTGCTCGCCGAGCTGTCGATCGCCGGGCTGCGCAGCGCCGAGATCGCCTGGACCTCGACGGTTCGCTTCTATGCGAAGGCCTGCGGTGCGACGATCGCTCGCACCTCGCTCCTCATGCGGCGCCCCCTGGTCGCTCCGTCAGCGACCGAGCAGTGACGACCGACCCTGTCGGAGGGGCCGGCGCGTCGGGTGTCGGGGGTAGCGTTCGGGACGTGACACCGCCGGATCCGTCCACCCAGGCCGCTGCCGATCTCCCGACCGCCGCGGCGCCCACGCTCGCCGAGCGGCTGGGGTACTCGGCCGACGCGAAGCTGCTGATCGTCAACTGCGACGACCTCGGCATGTGCCACTCCTCGAACGAGGGCGTCTACCAGGCGATGCGAGATGGTTTCGCGACCTCCGCCACGCTCATGGTGCCCTGCCCCTGGGCGCGGGAGGCCGCTGCCCAGTACCGGGGCGAGGACGTCGGTGTGCACCTCACCCTGACCGCGGAGTGGGAGCTCTATCGCTGGGGGCCGATCACACAGGCCCCGTCGCTGCTCGGCGGCGATGGCGGGTTCCCGCGGACCATCGAGGACGCCTGGGACCACGCGGATCTCGACGAGGTGCGTCGTGAGCTGCGCGCCCAGATCGAGCGGGCGATCCTGTGGGGCTTCGACATCACCCACCTCGACTCCCACATGGGCACCCTGCAGCTGCGCCCCGAGTTCTTCGACGTGTACCTCGACATGGCCGTCGAGTTCCAACTGCCGCTGCGGCTCTCCGGCGTGGACACCCAGGACCTGGTCGGCTTCCCCTTCCGCGACGTCGCGGCCGAAGAGGGGGTCCTCGCTCCCGATCGGCTGATCTACTACAGCCCCGTCGGCGCACGCCCGGCCTTCGAGTCGATGCTCGAGGACATGTCGCCGGGTGTCACCGAGATCTACCTACACCCGTCGACGTCGCACTCCGAGCTGCGGGCGTTCGCCCCCGACTGGGAGGGCCGTGTCGATGACCACTTCCTCCTGACCGCGGACGAGTCCATCCGTGAGCGCATGGACGCCGTGGGTGTGCAGCTGATCGGGTGGCGAGAGATCCGGGATCTGCAACGGGCCGGCTGACACGACGGTGTAGCAGATTGCTACACTCGAAGGTGGAGGTGTTCTGATGTCCGCATCGATCCCGACCCGAGTCAGCCGAGAGCTCCACGAGACCGCCAAGGTCGCGGGGCAGGTCACCAGCCGCAGCGTCGCGCAGCAGATCGAGCACTGGGCCCGCATCGGACGAGAGGTCGAGCTGTCATCCAGCACGTCGCAGCGCGACGTCGCCGCGGTGCTCGCCGGCGAGACCGCCTATGACCGACTCGGTGCCGAGGACCAGTCGTTGGTGCGGGCCCGCTGGGCGGAGCGCATCGAGCAGCGGCTCGCCGAGCTCGACATGGTGGCCGAGTTCGCCACTCGGGGCTCGACCTACGTCGACATGGACGAGGACGGACGAATGGTGCGCCGTGATGCCGACGGCACCGTGATCGAGGTCATCGTCCTCGAGGACGGGGACGGAGCGACCGGGGTGCCGGCGGCGAGCTGAGTGAGCGACCCCGTCCTGCACCTGCTGGCGGGTCCGAACGGCGCCGGCAAGACCACTCTGCACGACCTGGTCCTCGGACCAGCGACCGGGCTGCCGTTCGTCAACGCGGACCATCTCGCCGCGTCACGTTGGCCCGGCCACGAAGCCGCGCACGGCCACGAAGCCTCGGCGCTGGCGGCCGAGCAGCGCGAGCGGATGCTCGCCGCCCGCCGCTCGTTCATCACCGAGACCGTGTTCTCGCACGTGTCCAAGCTCGAGCTGGTCGAGCACGCGCGCAGCCTCGGCTACCTGGTGAGCCTCCACGTGGTGGCGGTGCCGGAGGAGCTGTCGGTCCTGCGCGTGCCCGAACGGGTGCACAACGGCGGTCACGACGTGCCCGAGGCGAAGGTGCGTGCACGATGGCACCGGCTCTGGCCGCTCGTCGCCGACGCGATCACGATCGCGGACGACGCGTCGGTCTACGACAACTCGAGTGCCCGGTTCCCGCACCGCCGGGTGGCGACATTCTGGCGTGGCCGACCCGTCGGCGAGGTCGACTGGCCGTCGTGGACACCCGAGGCGCTGATGGCGCTCACCGCCTGACGAGGGCTCACTCCTCGAACGGCTCACTCCTCGAACGGCTCACTCCTCGAACGGCTTCGGGCACGCCGACCACAGACCGGTGCCCGATTCGCGTGCGGTACGGGCCGCGGCTCGGAAGGTGTCGACGTGTTCGACGTTCGGCGGGAACGTGTACTGGTTGGCGTAGCCGTCGGTCACCATCCGCAGGTTGACGAACTCGCCGTCGGCGGCCCGGTACACGTAGCCCAGCAGGCGGTCGTAGCGGTCCCTCGCCTCGACGTCGCGTTCGATCCTGACGGCCGTTCCGGGCGGAACCAGCTCTGCCAGATGGGCGGACGCCTCTTTGCCGAAGCACATCACGGGGCGTCGTGGATCGACGCTCTCGGGCGTGTTGATGCCGATGAGTCGGAGCCGCTCCTCGGTGCCGTCGATCTCGACGACGAGCGTGTCGCCGTCGACCACTCGGTTGACCTTCGCGTTGGCCTCGAGCGCGTCGCCCGGCGCGCCGAGCCCGTCACCCGTGCTGCAGCCGGCGACGACGAACAGGAACAGGGCGACGAAGGTGACCGCTGCGCGCCGATGATGTCGGATCGCAGCGGTCACCAGTCGCTCAGACCCGCTGCAGGATGGTGCCGGTGCCCAGCCCGCCGCCGCAGCACATGCTGACGAGGGCGTTGGTGCCGTCGATGCGCTCGAGCTCGTTGATCGCCTTGGTCACCAGGAAGGCTCCGGTGGCACCCAAGGGGTGGCCGAGCGCGATGGCGCCGCCGTTGGGGTTGGTCCGATCGAGGTCGGCCCCGACCTCCTTCGCCCAGGCGAGCACGACCGACGCGAAGGCCTCGTTGATCTCGAAGGTGTCGATGTCGTCGATCGTGAGTCCGGTGCGATCGAGCAGGTGCTTGGTGGCGTCCATCGGTCCGGTGAGCATCAGGACCGGATCGACACCGACGAGGCAGGAGTCGACGATCCGGGCCCGCGGCGTCAGGCCGAGCTCGGCAGCCTTGTCGGCCGACATCATGAGGACCGCCGCGGCACCGTCGGAGATCTGCGAGGCGGAACCCGCCGTGTGCACGCCGTCCTCTCGCGCGACGGGTTTGAGCGTGGCGAGCTTCTCGAGCGTGGTCGCTCGCAGACCCTCGTCGCGCACGACGAGGTGGGTGGTGCCCGTCGGGACCCCGTCCTCGTCGACGTCGGGCGCCTCGATCGGCATGACCTGGCCCTCGAAGTGGCCGTTCTGCCACGCCTCGGCGGCGCGTTCCTGGGAGCGGAGGCCGAACTCGTCGCAGTCGGCACGGCTGACGCCCCACTGCTCGGCGATGCGCTCGGCGCCCTCGAACTGCGAGGTGAACTCGTACTGGGAGAAGTAGGTCTTGGGGATCGGAACACCCAGACCGAGCTTCTTCGAGCTGTTCGAACCGATCGGGATGCGGCTCATCGACTCGACACCGCAGGCGACGGCCACGTCGACGACACCGCCGGCGATGAGCGCGGTGGCCAGGTTGGTCGCCTGCTGCGAGGAGCCGCACTGCGTGTCGACCGTGGTGGCGGCGACGGACATCGGCAGGCCGGCGGTGAGCCAGGCGGTGCGTGCGATGTCGAACGACTGCTCACCCACCTGGCTGACGCAGCCGCCGACGACCTGGCCGACCTCGGCGGGATCGATGCCCGACCGTGCCACGAGCTCCCTCAGGAC